>NZ_JNWJ01000004.1:0-273299 GCF_000716805.1 Streptomyces yerevanensis
ATCGCCGCCTCCCGGCTCACCGAGCGGGGCGCGACCCGCGCGGACGACAAGCTGTCCGAGGCCGCGATGGAAGACCGCAAGCGCGAGGGGTACTTCTAAGCTCCGCGCCCCTGAAGGAGGCCGCAGGCCTTCCTTTCAGGGGCGCGGGGAACTGCGCGACCAGCCACAAACAACCCGCACTCCGCCAACGAATTGGAACCCCCCCCACCCCGGAGGGCGCAGGCTGGGGAGT
Organism: Streptomyces yerevanensis; assembly: GCF_000716805.1. NCBI lineage: Bacteria > Bacillati > Actinomycetota > Actinomycetes > Kitasatosporales > Streptomycetaceae > Streptomyces > Streptomyces yerevanensis. The sequence continues at coordinate 233 of NZ_JNWJ01000004.1, forward strand.
TGCCCTCAACTCCCCAACGTAAGCCGCGGCTTCGGCGCATCCGTGCGCCCCGTCTGCGGGCGTCGGCTGCCCGCCCGGTACGGCCCGGGCCAGCTGACGCCCGGCCCCGTGTACCCCTGCTCGGCCGCCGCGTGCAGCGTCCAGTGCGGGTCGTACAAGTGGGGACGGGCCAGAGCGCACAGGTCTGTACGGCCCGCCAGGATCAGGGAGTTGACGTCGTCCCAGGAGGAGATGGCGCCCACCGCGATCACCGGGATCCCCGTCTCGTTGCGGATCCGGTCGGCGTACGGGGTCTGGTAGGAGCGGCCGTACTCCGGCTGCTCCTCCGCGACCACCTGGCCCGTCGAGACGTCGATCGCGTCGGCGCCGTGCGCGGCGAAGACGCGGGCGATGGTGACGGCGTCGTCCGCGGTGGTGCCGCCGTCGGCCCAGTCGGTGGCGGAGATGCGTACGGTCATCGGGCGGTCCTCGGGCCATACGGCGCGTACGGCGTCGAAGACTTCCAGCGGGAAGCGCAAACGGTTCTTCAGGGAACCGCCGTAGGCGTCCGTGCGGCGGTTGGTCAGCGGTGAGAGGAAGCCGGAGAGCAAGTAGCCGTGGGCGCAGTGGAGTTCGAGCAGGTCGAAGCCGCAGTGGGCGGCCCGTCGGGCGGCTGACGTGAACTGCTCGCGTATATCGGCCATTTGAGTCCGGGTCAGCTCGCTCGGCGTCTGGTTCTCCGGCCTGTACGGGAGCGGGGACGCGGCCACGAGTGGCCAGTTGCCCTCCTCCAGCGGTTCGTCGATGCCCTCCCACATCAGCTTGGTGGAGCCCTTGCGGCCCGAGTGGCCGAGCTGTACGCCGATCGCCACGCCCGGTGCCTGTGCGTGCACGAAGTCGGTGATCCGCCGCCAGGAATCGCCCTGTCGGGAGGTGTAGAGGCCGGCGCAGCCCGGCGTGATCCGGCCCTCCGGGCTCACACACACCATCTCCGTCATCACCAGTCCGGCGCCGCCGAGCGCCCGTGCGCCCAGGTGGACGAGGTGGAAGTCGCCGGGTACGCCGTCCACGGCCGAGTACATGTCCATCGGTGAGACCACGACCCGGTTGCGCAGGGTCAGTCCACGCAGCCGGAACGGTGTGAACATCGGCGGCGTACCGGGCGGGCAGCCGAACTCTCGCTCCACGCTCTCGGTGAAGCGCGCGTCGCGCAGCCGGAGGTTGTCGTGCGTGACGCGGCGGCTGCGGGTGAGCAGGTTGAACGCGAACTGGCGGGCGGGCTGGTCGAGATAGAGTCCCAGGTTCTCGAACCACTCCAGGCTGGCGCGTGCCGCCCGCTGCGTGGAGGCGACGACTGGGCGCCGTTCCTCCTCGTACGCGGTCAACGCGGCGTCGAGCGAGGGCTGTTCCTCCAGGCAGGCGGCGAGGGCGAGCGCGTCCTCGACGGCGAGCTTCGTACCGGAGCCGATGGAGAAGTGCGCGGTGTGCGCGGCGTCGCCGAGCAGGACCACGTTCTGGTGGGACCAGCGCTCGTTGACGACGGTACGGAACGCCGTCCACGCCGACTTGTTGGATCTGAGCGCCCGTCCGCCGAGCGCGTCCGCGAAGATCTTGGCGCACCGTTCGACGGACTCCTCGACGTCCGCCTCCGCGAACCCGGCCGCTTCCCACACCTCTCCGCGCATCTCGACGATGACGGTGGAGGCGTCGGCCGAGTACGGGTATCCGTGCAGTTGCATCACCCCGTGCTCGGTCTCCGCGATCTCGAAGCGGAACGCCTCGAACGGGAAGTCGGCGGCGAGCCAGATGTAGCGGCACCGGTGGGTGGTCACCCGCGGCCGGAACACTTGCGCGTACGCCTCGCGCGTGGCGCTGTGCACCCCGTCCGCAGCGACCACGAGGTCGTACGATTCCGAAAGCCGCGCCACGTCCGGCGCCTGCGTACGAAAGCGCAGCTCGACGCCGAGCGAACGGCACCGCTCGTGCAGGATCTCAAGCAGCCTGCGCCGCCCGAGCGCCGCGAAGCCATGCCCTCCGGAGGTGTGGCGGGTGTTCCGGTGGACGATGTCGATGTCGTCCCACCGCACGAACTCGTCCCGCAACGCCTCGTACACCACGGGATCGGCGTGCTCGATGCCCCCGAGCGTCTCGTCGGAGAGCACGACGCCGAAGCCGAAGGTGTCGTCGGGGGCGTTGCGCTCCCAGACGGTGATGTCACGGGCAGGGTCGAGCCGCTTGAGGAGGGCGGCGGCGTAGAGCCCACCGGGGCCACCGCCGATCACCGCCACCCGCATCGCGCTCACGGTCACCGCCCCCGCCACTTCGGGGGCCGTTTCTCCGTGAACGCCGCGTGGAACTCGGCGTAGTCCTCCCCGTTCATGAGCAAGGCCTGGGTCGAGGCGTCCAGCTCCACCGAGGCGGACAGGGGCATGTCCAGTTCGGCGGTGAGGAGGGCCTTTGTCTGGGCGCATGCGAGGGCGGGGCCCTGGGCGAGGCGGTGGGCCAGGGCCTGGGCGGCCTCGTCGGCGTGGCCTTCCTCCGTCAGCTCGCTGATGAGACCGATGCGCTCGGCTTCGGGTGCGCGTACCGGCTCGCCCAGCATCAGCAGGCGGGTCGCGTGGCCGAGACCGACGACGCGGGGCAGCAGATAGGCGGCGCCCATGTCGCCGCCGGACAGGCCGACGCGGGTGAAGAGGAAGGCGAAGCGGGCGCTCGGGTCGGCCACCCGGAAGTCCGCGGCCAGGGCGAGGACCGCGCCCGCGCCGGCCGCGACACCGTGCACCGCCGCGATCACGGGGAAGGGGCATTCACGTACGGCCCGGACGACCTGCCCGGTCATGCGGTTGAAGTCGAGCAGCTGGGACGTGTCCATCGACAGCGTGGCCCCGATGATCTCGTCGACGTCACCGCCGGAGCAGAAACCGCGGCCCTCGCCGGCCAGCACCAGGGCGCGTACGGACTTCTCGCGGGACAGCTCGGCGAGCAGGTCGCGCAGATCGGCGTAGGCGCCGAAGGTGAGGGCGTTCAGCTTCTCGGGGCGGGCCAGGGTGACGGTGGCGACCCCGTCGACGTACTCGCAGCGCAGATGCTGCCAGTCGGGCGTGCGGGTCGCGGAGCCGGTGAAGGGACTCATGAGGTGCGGCCTCCTCGGGAGGGGCGGCGGGCGGCGCTGCCGGGCACTACCCATGAATCTATCACTCATCTTTGACTGTCGTCAGGAGTGCGCGATAAGACCGGGGCGACGCGACGTCAGTATGCGAGCTTCGCCACATGAACCGATATGAAGTGCGATACGTGAGCTTTGATACGCCACTATCGCCACGAGACGTGACCTCGACACAGCAGTCACGGAGTCACGGGTGCGCGACAGCGCCGTAACGGCGGGAGTTCCGGCGCGAGCCGGACCGTTGACCTGGGTACAGCCCGTACAGCCCACGCAGCCCGACAGCAGAACAAAACGAACAGAAAGGCCCCCGCCGGGCATTCGGCCCGGCATCGCAGTACCCTTCTTATTGTTGAAAGCAGGAATACCTGCTCCATGAACGGACCCGCCTTGCACGAGCCCTCAGCCCCAGCCTCCTGGCGCGTCGCGCTGCCGCACTCCGCCGCCGCCGTGCCCGTCGCCCGCGCACTGGTCCGTACCGCCCTGGCCGAGATCGAGCACCCCGCCGACTGCGACACGGCCGAGCTGCTCACCGCTGAGCTTGTGGCCAACGCCGTGGAGCACACCAAGGGGGACGACCCCATAGAGCTGGTCGTGCAGCTGCTGCCGACCGGCTGCCAGGTCGAGGTGCACGACCCCGACCCGTCCCCACCCGGCAGCCTCACCCGCCCCGGACCGGACAACAACCCGGACCCCTGGCAGGAGCACGGCCGCGGCCTGCTGCTGATCCGCGCCCTCAGCTCGTCCTGCGGGCACCGGGCGACCGAGTCCGGCAAGGCGGTCTGGTTCAGGCTGCCTGCGGTGCCACAGCAGCGCAGACCCAGCGAGTGATCGATTGACGACGTAGGGCTCAGGCGAGCGTCGCCACCAGGACCGCCTTGATCGTGTGCAGCCGGTTCTCCGCCTCGTCGAAGACGACCGAGTGCGCCGACTCGAAGACCTCGTCGGTGACCTCGAGGGAGTCCAGGCCATGCCGCTCGTGGATCTCGCGCCCGACCTTCGTACCCAGGTCGTGGAAGGCGGGCAGGCAGTGCAGGAACTTGACGTCCGCGTTGCCGGTGGCACGCAGAACGTCCATCGTCACCGCGTACGGACCGAGGGCGGCGATCCGCTCGTCCCAGACCTCCTTGGGCTCCCCCATGGACACCCAGACGTCGGTGGCGACGAAGTCGACGTCCGCGACGCCCTCGGCGACGGTCTCGGTGAAAGCGATACGGGCGCCGCTGGTCTCACTGATCCTGAGGGCCTCGGCGATGACCTCCTTGGCGGGCCAGTAGGCCTGCGGGGCCACGATGCGGACGTCCATCCCGAGGAGCGCGCCCGTGATCAGGTAGGAGTTGCCCATGTTGAAGCGGGCGTCGCCCAGGTACGCGAAGGCGATCTCGTTCAGTGGCCGGTCCGTGTGCTCGGTCATCGTGAGCACGTCGGCGAGCATCTGCGTGGGGTGCCAGGCGTCGGTGAGGCCGTTGTAGACGGGCACGCCCGCGTACGCGGCCAGCTCCTCGACGTTCACCTGACTGTCGCCGCGGTACTGGATCGCGTCGTACATCCGCCCGAGCACCCGCGCGGTGTCCTTCACGGACTCCTTGTGCCCTATCTGGGAGCCGGACGGATCGAGATACGTGGTCGACACCCCCTGATCCGCGGCCGCCACCTCGAACGCGCAACGGGTGCGCGTCGAGGTCTTCTCGAAGATCAACGCGAGGTTCTTCCCGCGCAGGTACTGGGTCTCGGTCCCGGCCTTCTTGGCAGCCTTCAGCTCGGCGGCAAGCTCGATCAGACCGCGGAACTCCTGCGCCGTGAAGTCCAGCTCCTTCAGGAAGTGGCGGCCGGTGAGGGCGGTCGGGACTGTCGCCATGGGGCGCTCCAGACATGCGGGGACACGGACGCCTGGAAGTCTATACGAAAGTCCGTATTTCTATGCGACTCCTTCGTGACTTCTATGCGTTCGAAGTTGCGGGTCCGTCGTGGCTGGTCGCTCCCCCACTCTCGGCTCCGCTCGAGCGGGGGGACCCCCATCGCGGCGGAGCCGCAAATCGACACAGCCCCGCGCCCCTAAGAGGCCTGCGGCCTCCTTAGGCGCGCGGTACAGCGCCGGACTTCGGCAAGTCCGCTCACACTGCATCCCGTACGACCGGGCAGCTCATACAGCGCGGACCGCCCCGCCCCCGCCCCAGCTCGCTCCCCGGGATCTCGATCACCTCGATGCCCTGCTTGCGCAGATGGGTGTTCGTGGTCGAGTTCCGCTCGTAGGCGACCACGACGCCCGGCTCGACCGCGAGGACGTTGCAGCCGTCGTCCCACTGTTCGCGCTCGGCCGCGTGCACGTCCTGCGTCGCGGTCAGTACGCGGATCTCGCTCAGCCCGAGCGCAGCTGCGATCGCGCGGTGCATGTGCTCCGGCGGGTGGTCAGTGACCTTGAGCTCCTTGTCGTCCACGCCCGGTTCGATGGTGTACGAGCGGAGCATGCCGAGTCCCGCGTACTGCGTGAAGATGTCGCCGTCGACCATCGTCATCACCGTGTCGAGGTGCATCAGGGCCCGTCTCTTGGGCATGTCGAGCGCCACGATCGTGGTCGCCGAACCGGCGGCGAACAGCTTGTGCGCGAGCATCTCCACGGCCTGCGGTGTCGTCCGCTCACTCATGCCGATGAGCACGGCGCCGTTGCCGATCACGAGCACGTCGCCGCCCTCGATGGTGGAGGGGTAGTCCGCCTGCCCTTCCGACCAGATGTTGAAGGTCTCCTTCGCGAACAGCGGGTGATGCCGGTAGATCGCCTCGAAGTGCACGGTCTCGCGCTGGCGGGCGGGCCAGCGCATGGCGTTGATGGAGACCCCGTCGTATATCCAGGCGGAGGTGTCCCGGGTGAAGAGATGGTTGGGCAGCGGGCGGAGCAGGAAGTCGTCGAGCTCCATGACGTGGAAGCGCACGGACGTCGGCTCCGCGTGCGCGTCCAGGAACTCCCGCTTGGTCATGCCGCCGACCAGGGCCTCGGCCAGCTCGCCCGCCGGCATGGCGTCGAAGGCCTCCCGGATGTGGTCCGTGGCGAGCGGCCCGTACTCCTTCTCGTCGAAGACGCGGTCCAGTACGAGCTCCCGGGCGGCCGGGATCCCCAGCACATCGGTGAGCAGGTCGCCGAAAAGATGGACGGTGACCCCGCGGTCACGCAGCACGTCCGCGAACCCGTCGTGCTCCGCTCGCGCCCGGCGCACCCACAGCACGTCGTCGAAGAGCAGGGCGTCCTTGTTACTGGGGGTGAGCCTTTTGAGCTCAAGATCAGGCCGGTGCAGGATGACGCGGCGGAGCCGCCCGGCCTCGGAGTCGACTTGGAATCCCATGTCTCCATCTTGGCCACCGGGGGCGGTGTTCACCCCCTCCTACCCTCTTCTTTTTTCGTCGCCTTGACGACAAGCGCGACCCCCAATTATCGTCCACATGACGAAAAGAGGGGGCTTCATGGCCGACATCACCCGGCGCCTCGGCTGGCGCCATCTGCGCGGCGCGCCCACGGCGCACATCCGCCATCACCGCGGCGGGAAACTGCTGCACGACGGCCCCAGGCTCAGCTTCTGGTTCCGGGCGCTGACCGCCGCGCTCTCCGAAGTCCCGGTCGACGACCGGGAGTTGGCGATGACCTTCCATGCCCGTACATCCGACTTCCAGGACGTGGCTGTCCAGGCGACCGTCACCTACCGGATCAGCGATCCGGCGATGGCCGCCGCACGCCTGGACTTCTCCATCGACCCGGACACCGGCGCGTGGCGGGGCACACCGCTGGAGCAGCTGGGGACGCTCCTTACGGAGACGGCACAGCAGCACGCGCTGGACGTGCTGGCCCGCACGCCGCTGTCGGCGGCGCTGGTTGACGGAGTGACGGCGGTGCGGGAGCGGATCGCGGCGGGCCTGGCCGGGGAGCCCCGGCTCCCGGCGACCGGCATCGAAGTGGTCGCCGTACGCGTCATCGCGCTGCGCCCGGAACCGGAGGTGGAACGGGCGCTGCGCACGCCGGCCCGCGAGCAGATCCAGCAGGAGTCGGACCGGGCGACCTACGAGCGGCGGGCGGTGGCCGTCGAGCGGGAGCGCGCGATCGCCGAGAACGAACTGGACAGTCAGATCGAACTCGCCCGCCGCGAGGAGCAGTTGGTGGACCAGCGAGGGACGAACGCGCGGCGCGAAGCCGAGGAGCATGCGGCGGCCGACGCGGTCAGGGCCGAGGCGGAGGCGGCACGGACAGTGCGGCTCGCGGAGGCGGAGGCCACACGGTCCGTACGGCTGGCCCGGGCCGAGGCCGAGGGAGCGCGCGAGGTCGGTGAGGCGCGGGCGCAGGCACAGGCGGCCTGGCTGCGGGTGCACGCGGAGGTGGACGTGACGACGCTGCACGCCCTCACCGGGACACGACTGGCGGAGAACCTGCCGCGGATCGACAGCGTGACGGTGTCGCCGGACGTGATCACGGGCTTGCTCGCCAGGCTCGGTACGCAGGAGCAGGCGTGAGCCTCGCTCCCCGGGTCGTCCTCGTCCACCGCGTCACGGAGTACGAGGAGTTGGTGGCCCGGCACGGCACGCACGGCCAGGCCGCGTTCTTCCTCTCCTCCCGTGGCCGGGACATCCAGGAGATCGCCGAACGCCACCGCCGGACGCGACAGGCGCTGACGGAGGTGGCCTCGGCCATCCCCCTGACCTGGCGTCAGACCCGCGTGGAACGAGCCGACCTGGACCGCTTCCTGTTCGCCCCCGAGGACGTCGTGGTCGTGGTCGGACAGGACGGGCTGGTGGCGAACGTCGCCAAGTACCTCGCCGGGCAGCCGGTGGTCGGCATCGACACCGACCCCGGCCGCAATCCGGGCGTCCTGGTGCGCCATCGCCCCGAGGACGCGGGCAAGTTGTTCGCGTTCACGCAATCCGGAAGGAGCATCTTCGACGAACTCACCATGGTCGAGGCCGTCGCCGACGACACACAGCGGCTCGTGGCGCTGAACGAGATCTACCTGGGTGCCGCCGGCCACCAGACGGCCCGATACCGCCTGGGCCTCGAGGACGACGGGGGTGTCGTCGAGGCCCAGGCCTCCTCCGGGGTGATCGTCGGCACCGGGACCGGGGCGACAGGATGGATCCGGTCCGTGTGGCAGGAGCGCGGCGTGCGGCAGCGGTTGCCCGCCCCCACCGAGGAACGGCTGCTGTGGTTCGTGCGGGAGGCCTGGCCGTCCCCGGCCACCGGTACGTCACTGGTGGCCGGGGAACTCGCCGCCGCGACCCGTCTCCGCCTCACCGTCGAGTCCGAGCGGCTGGTCGCCTTCGGGGACGGGGTGGAGACGGACGCGGTCGAGCTGACCTGGGGGCAGACGGTCCGGGTGGGCGTGTGCCGGGAGCGGCTGCGACTGGTCTGCTGACCTGACCGTCACAGCCGCGGATCCACCGGCTCCGACTCCAGCGCCAGCACCCCGAACACCGCCTCGTGCACCCGCCACAGCGGCTCGCCCTCCGCCAGACGGTCCAGGGCCTCCAGGCCCAGCGCGTACTCCCGGATCGCCAGCGAGCGCTTGTGATTGAGGAAGCGGCCTCGGAGGCGGTCGAGGTTCTCCGGGCGCGTGTACTCGGGGCCGTAGATGATCCGGAGGTACTCGCGGCCCCGGCACTTGATGCCGGGCTGCACCAGCCGCCCCTCTCCGCTGCGCACCACTGCCCCCACCGGCTTGACGACCATGCCCTCGCCACCGCGCCCGGTCATCTCCAGCCACCAGTCGGCACCAGCCCGCACCGAGTCCGGGTCAGCCGTGTCGACGAACAGCCGTCGCGTGGTCTGCAGCAGCCCGGACGCGTCGCTCGACACGAAACGGTCGATCAGCGCGAGCTGTTCGTCGTGCGGCAGCGCGGCCAGGCTCCGCCCCTGCACGGCGAGGATCTGGAAGGGCGCGAGCCGCACTCCTTCCAGACCGGACGTGGTCCAGCAGTACCGCCGGTACGCCTCGGTGAACGCGGCGGCGTCCGCGGCCCGTTCCCGCTGCTTCACCAGCAGATCCTGTACGTCGACGCCCCGCGCCGCCGCCCCCTCGAGCGCGGCGACCGCACCCGGGAACACAGCCCCGGAAGCAGCCCCGACAGCGGCGTACTGACTGCGCAGCAGCCCGGACGCCTTGAGCGACCACGGCATCAACTCCGCGTCCAGCAGTACCCAGTCGGTGGCCAGCTCCTCCCACAGCCCGGCCTCGGTGACGGCGTTGCGCACCCGCCCGAGGATCTCCTCGGTGACGGCGGGGTCATCGAAGAAGGGGCGCCCGGTACGGGTGTAGAGCGAGCCGGTCGGCCCGTCCACACCGAAGCGCTCACGCGCGGCCTCCGCGTCCCGGCACACCAGCGCCACCGCCCGCGACCCCATGTGCTTCTCCTCGCACACGACCCGCGCGACACCGTCCGCCGCGTACTGGGCGAAGGCCTCGGCCGGGTGCTCCAAGTAGCCCTCCACACGCGAGGTCGCCGTCGGAGCCATCGTCGGCGGCAGGTACGGCAGCAGCCGCGGGTCCACGGCGAAACGGCTCATGACCTCCAGGGCCGCCGCCGCGTTCTCCTCGCGGACCGACACCCGGCCCGCGTGGCGGGTCTCCACGACCCGACGTCCGTGCACGTCCGCGAGGTCCAGCGGCCGGCCGTCGTGACCGCCGGGTGCCTCGGTCCGCAGCGGCTTCGTCGGCTCGTACCAGACCCGCTCGGCCGGTACGTCGACGAGCTCGCGCTCCGGCCAGCGCAGTGCGGACAGCTTGCCGCCGAAGACGGCGCCGGTGTCCAGGCAGATGGTGTTGTTCAGCCAGGTCGCGGTGGGGACGGGAGTGTGGCCGTACACCACCGCCGCGCGGCCCCGGTACTCCTCCGCCCACGGGTAGCGCACCGGCAGCCCGAACTCGTCCGTCTCGCCGGTGGTGTCGCCGTACAGCGCGTGCGAGCGCACCCGGCCCGACGTACGGCCGTGGTACTTCTCGGGCAGACCGGCGTGGCAGACGACGAGCCGGCCGCCGTCGAGCACGTAGTGGCTGACGAGCCCGTCGATGAACTCCCGCACCTGCTTCTTGAACTCCTCGCTCTGCCCCTCCATCTGCTCGATCGTCTCGGCGAGCCCGTGGGTGTGCTGGACCTTGCGGCCCTTGAGGTGACGCCCGTACTTGTTCTCGTGGTTGCCGGGCACGCACAGTGCGTCGCCCGACGCGACCATCGCCATCACGCGGCGCAGCACGCCCGGGGAGTCGGGGCCGCGGTCGACGAGGTCGCCGACGAACACGGCCGTACGGCCCTCGGGGTGGACTCCGTCCACGTAGCCCAACTTGCCGAGCAGCGACTCCAGTTCGGAGGCGCAACCGTGGATGTCGCCGATGATGTCGAAGGGCCCGGTGAGGTGGGTCAGGTCGTTGAACCGCTTCTCGGTACGGATCGACGCGCTCTCGGCCTCCTCCACACCGCGCAGGATGTGCACCTTGCGGAAGCCCTCGCGCTCCAAGTGCCGCAGGGAGCGCCGCAGTTCGCGGATGTGGCGCTGGATGACGCGGCGCGGCATGCCGGCCCGGTCCTCGCGCGCGGCGTTGCGCTCGGCGCACACCTCCTCCGGTACGTCGAGCACGATGGCGATGGGCAACACGTCGTACTTCTTGGCCAGTTCGACCAGCTGCTTGCGGCTCTCCTGCTGCACGCTGGTCGCGTCGACCACGGTGCGCCGACCCGCCGCGAGCCGCTTGCCCGCGATGTAGTGGAGTACGTCGAAGGCGTCCCCACTGGCGCTCTGGTCGTTCTCGTCGTCGGCGACGAGGCCGCGGCAGAAGTCGGACGAGATCACCTCGGTCGGCTTGAAGTGCCTGCGGGCGAAGGTGGACTTGCCCGAGCCGGAGGCGCCGATGAGCACGACGAGGGAGAGGTCGGTGACGGGCAGAGTACGACCCTTGGTGTCATTGCTGGTCATGCGGCCTTCTCCTCCTTCGCTGCTTTCGTCGTGAATATCGTGAAGACGGCCATCTGAGTCGGCGGACCCACCTCGGGGTCCTCGGGTCCGACGGGTGCGAACTCCACGTCGTATCCGTGCCGTTCGGCCACCGCACTCGCCCAGGTGCGGAATTCCTCGCGCGTCCACTCGAAGCGGTGGTCGCCGTGGCGGCTGTGCCCGGCGGGGAGGGTCTCCCAGCGGACGTTGTACTCGACGTTCGGCGTCGTCACGAGGACGGTCCTCGGGCGGGCGGAGCCGAACACGGCGTACTCCAGGGCGGACAACCGCGGCAGGTCGACGTGCTCGATGACCTCGCTGAGCACGGCGGCGTCGTACCCCTTGAGCCGAGTGTCGGTGTACGCGAGCGAGCCCTGCATGAGCTTCACGCGCTCGGCCCGCCGCTCCCCCATCCGCTCCAGCTTGAGTCGGCGCGAGGCGATGGTGAGCGCGCGCATCGACACATCGACGCCGACGATCTCGGTGAACCGCATGTCCTTCAGCAGCTCCTGCACCAACTGGCCCTGCCCGCAGCCGAGATCGAGCACCCGCCCGGCCCCGGCGACCCGCAGCGCCTCGACGATCGCGTCCCGCCGCCGCACGGCGAGCGGTACCGGCTTCTCGTCCGTGTCCTGCGTCTCGTCGACGGCGTTGTCGATCTCCTCGACATCGCTGTCGTCCGCCTCCGCCAGCCGTACGAGTTCCAGGCGCTCCATGGCCTGCCGCGTCAGCGACCAACGGCGGGACAGATAACGGCTGGTGATCAGCTTGTGCTCCGGGTGCTCCGGTAGCCAGCCCTCGCCGGCCCGCAGCAGCTTGTCGACCTCGTCGGTCGCGACCCAGTAGTGCTTGGCGTCGTCAAGGACGGGGAGGAGAACGTACAGGTGCCGCAGGGCTTCGGCCAGCCGCAGTTCGCCTTCGAGTACAAGGCTTACGTAGCGGGACTCGCCCCACTCCGGGAACTCGGCGTCCAGCGCGACAGGTTCCGCCGTCACCGTCCAGCCGAGCGGTTCGAAGAGCTTCCGTACGAGCTCGGCGCCGCCTCGGGCAGGCAGCGCGGGCACCTCGATGCGCAACGGCCTTGCCTGCTCCGGGAGTTCGGGCCTGGCGTGGCACGTTCCCTTCATCGCGCTGGAGAACACGCTGCTGAGCGCCACGGCGAGGAGCGACGAGGCGGCGTACGGCCGGTCGTTGACGTACTGCGCGAGCGCGGCGTCCGGGGCTCCACCGCGGCCCTTGCCCTTGCCGCGCCGCACCAGCGCCACCGCATCGACCTCCAGCAGCAGTGCCGCCGTGCAGCGCTCGGGGCTCGCCTCGGGGTAGAGGACGTGCGCCTTGCCGTAGGAGGTGGAGAACGCCTGCGATTTGTCGGGGTGCTTGTGCAGCAGGAAACCGAGGTCGGTCGCCGGGCGCTCTGGTGTGCCGTAGGTGCTGATCGTCAGGAACACGGTGGTCTGCCTCGAAACGTCTTTCAGAACCGCTTCTGAACTGCGGAAATCGGGGGCGCCGCCGTCCGGCACCGTGCACAACGTACAGCGAACCTCTCCGGAGAAGTCAGGCATTTTCCGTCTTCCGCGTACGGCAGGTGAGCGGCTCTCGGGCTGCACGCGGACGGCTTCCGGGCCGTACGAGCAGGGCTTCCGCGCCGTACGCGGACAGCTTCCGGGCCGATCGGACCGGACGTCTGGCCGATCGGCCCGGGCCCTTGGCCGGTCGGCCGACGCGACGGCGTGCGGTGTCCGTCTAGCGTCGGTCTCGTCCGGCCACCACAGCCCGAGGGGAACGTTCGATGCACCAGCGACCGACGACCGGAGCACACACCGACGCCACCGCCATGGCCGTACTGGCCGGAGCGCCCACGGAGTTCGAGCTCGACGTCATGGACCTGCTCGTAAAGGCACTGCGCGGGGCCGTCAAGCTCGAGTCACCGGCCGTGGGCACCGAACACCTGCTGTCCGCGCTCGTGATGGGGGAGACGGACGCCGGTTCGGCGATCGCCCCCGGGATGCGGAAGGCCGGGTCGCTCAGCGGCCTGGTCGCGGGCCGGGGCGGGCGTGGTTGGGCGAACGACGACGGGGACGGCGGCACACCGGTCGAGGCCACCGACGAGGACGAGGCCGAGGTCACCGCCACCTGGCGCGAGGCACAGTGGCGCCTCGGGCTCGAGACCGGCGCATCACGTGGCTCGCGCAAGGCGAAGGGACCGGCCGGGGAGAGCGGCCGGCCTCTGCCCGGGATGACCGACGCGACGCGGATGTGCCTGCTGCTCGCGCTCAGGTCGGCCCGCGCCGAAGGGACGGTCGCGGTGCGCTGCCGGCACGTGGCGCGGGCCCTGCTGAACCTGCCGGCGAGCCGGGCCCGGGAAGCACTGGTCGTGGAGAGGTTGGACCTGGCCGCCGCGGCCACGGCACTCGACGCACTGGACGCGAGGGCCTCGGCGGAGACCGAGGGACCGGAATCCCGTGGCGTCCTGCTTCTCCGCCGGGCCGGCACGCTGGGCAAGAGCGGCAACCGCCTGTCCCGCGCTATAACGTCGTGGACCTCAGGGGCGTCCGTCTACGGCTCACCGGTGATGTTCGCGGTGACCGGCGAGGCCGCACGGCAGGCGGCGCGGTACGGGCGCGGCGAGACGGAGCCCGTGGACCTCCTGCTGGGAATCCTGGCCCTGGACCGGGCCCTGGCCGTTGCCGGACGGTCGCTGCCCGAGGATCTGGCATCCGTCAGCACGGCCGCCGAACTGTTGCGCCGGCACGGCGTACGGCACGGGCCCCTGGCCCGTTCGGCGACCATCAGCACACCGGCCGACTCGGGCGCCCACACACGTCTCTCCGACTCCGCCCAGCAGGTCAAGGCGGCCGCGCAGCTCATCGCCGCCGAGCAGGGTTCGCCCACGGTCGGTACGACCCACCTGCTGGCCGCGCTGCTCGAAGCACCCGCGGTGGACGCGGAGGCGGGCGACGAGGGCCGCACGGTCGGACGGCTGCTGGCCGCCGAGCACGTGGACACCGCCGCGTTGCGGGCGGAGCTGGGTCCGCGGTCGGGCGCGTGACATCGGGGCATCACCGGGCGGCGGCCGTCTCTGCCGCGGCTACCGTTCCCTCCGGCGGATCCGTGGTGCCGGGGCAGAGGTGAGTATGAGTCAAGTGACGGAAGACGAACGGCAAGTAGCCGGGCCCTCAGGGCGCGGACCGCGCGCTGCGGCACGGCGGCTGCGTCGCGAGGCGGCCGAGACCCTGGCCGCGATACGCGCCGCACCACGCCGTACGGTCCGCGCTGAGATCCTCGTGTGCGTCCTCACGGCGGCCTTCGGACTGATCCCGCTGCTGGTGGTGCGTCCGGAACGGCCGGTTCTCGCGGTCCTTGAGGCGCTGTGGGCGGCGCTGCTCATGGCGGCGCGGCGCGGCCGGCCGGTCGCCGCGGTCCTGTGCACCTCTCCGCTGCTCCTGGGTGTCAACGTGTGGATGCTGCCGGTGGCGCCGATCGTCGTGCTGTCCGCCACCCGTCGTATCGCACCACCTCGGCGGGCCTGGCGGGTCGTCGGTGCGGCCTGCGCCGCGGCCGGTGTCCTGACCGTCGCCCTGGACCTGTCCCGGTGGGAGACCCTGCCGACGAAACTGGCCGAGAACGCGATCTCCGCGGCGCTCCTCCTGCTGCTCCCGGCCCTGGCCGGCACCCTGCTCGGCCGGCGTCGGCCCCTGGTCGACCTGCTGCGGGAGCGCAACGCCTATCTGGAACAGGCCCGTACGCTGACCGACGCGGCGGCCCGGATGGAGGAGCGGACCCGGATCGCGGGCGAGATGCACGATCTGCTGGGCCACCGACTGAGCCTGATCTCGGTGCACGCGGGGGCGCTGGAAATGGCTGCCGTGCGGCAGGCGCCTCCCCTCGCGGGGCAGGCGGAACTGCTGCGCACGACCGCGGGCACGGCCATGGAGGAGCTGCGCGAGATCCTCGGTGTCCTGCGGCACACGGACCTGGCGGACGAGACCGGGAGCGACCGCGGGACGCGTGAGGACATCACCGCTCTGGTGACCCAGTCACGGCAGGCGGACGGCGGCCGGATCGAGTTGGACTGGTCGGTTCCCGACACGGTCGAGGTCGAGGCCCGTACCCGGCAGGCGATCCACCGGGTGGTCCGCGAAGGTCTGACGAACGTGCTGAAACACGCGTCCGGCGCGCCCACCAGGGTGGAGGTCAGGGCCACGGCCGAGGGGATCGAGGTGTCCGTCACCAACGCGGTGCCGCTCGTCACCCGCCGCTCCCACGGAGGAACTCACAGCGGTTTGGCCGGTCTTCAGGAGCGGGTCTCGTTGCTCGGCGGCACCTTCGCGGCGGGCTCCCTGACGGACGGTGGCTTCCGCGTGGCGGCATGGCTGCCGTCCCGGACGAACAGGCCCCTGCCCACGCCTTCGCAGACTGCCGCGGTGCCGCTCCCCCATGCGCCCTTCCCTCCTTCCCGCACCACCGAGCGGGAAGGGTCCCGCGCCCCGATGTCGGCAGAGGTGCTGACCTGGCCGCGTGTCCTCGGAGCGGGCTGCGCGGCGGCGCTCGTGGTGCTGCCGACGGCGGGTTTCCTCGTCGTACTGCTGATCGCGGCGGCCCTAAGATGAGCTGATGATCCGAGTCCTCATCGCCGACGACGAGGCCCTGATGCGCGTCGGAATCCGGCTGATCCTGGAGAACGCCGAGGACATCGAGGTCGTGGCCGAGGCGGGCGACGGTCTCGAAGCCGCCGCGGCCTGCCGCTCCCAGGACATCGATGTCGCCCTGCTCGACATCCAGATGCCGACCAGGGACGGAATCGCGGCCGCCGAGGACATCGCCCGCGTCTCGCCCCGTACGTACGTCGTGATGCTGACGGCCTTCGGCGAGGAGGCGAGCGTGACGCGCGCCCTGCGGGCCGGGGCGAGCGGCTATCTCCTCAAGGACACCGGCCCTGCCGAGCTGATCCGTGCCGTGCAGCTCGCCGCGAAGGGCGAACCGGTGCTGGCGCCCCGTATCACCCGCCAACTGCTGGACCGGCATGTGCAGTCCGGCCGTGACACCGAGGCCGCCCTGCGCAGGACGGAGGAACTCACGCCGGCCGAACGGGAGGTCCTGCGGCTGCTCGGTACGGGCCTGTCGAACGCGGAGATCGCCGACCAGCTGTATCTGAGCGCCGGCACGGTCAAGGCGCACATCAGCCGGATCCTGACCCGCACAGGCTGCGCCAACCGCGTACAGGCCGCCGTCCTGGCCCACGACGCCGGGCTGCTCGACGACCGCTGCGCGTGACCAGGTCCACCCCGCTCCCGGCCGGCGTCCGCCGACCAGGAGCGGGATAACCCGGACACCGGGAGGCCCGGAGACCGGAGACCGGGACGAGCTTGCGGTGGCCGTCGGTTACTGGAGCTGGGACTGCACCTGGGCGGAGATCAGGTCGAGGTGGTCCAGGTCGTGGAGGTCGAGGATCTGGAGGTAGATGCGCTGGGCGCCGATCTCCGCGTAGCGGCCGATCTTGTCGACGATCTCGGCCGGGGAGCCGGCCAGACCGTTGGTCTTCAGTTCGTCCACCTCGCGGCCGATCGCGGCGGCGCGGCGGGCGACCTCCGCGTCGTCCTTGCCTGCGCAGACGACGAGGGCGTTGGAGTAGACCAGCTCGTCGCCCTTACGCCCTGCCTCCTCCGCCGCCGCCCGTACGCGGCCGAACTGGCGCTCGGTGTCCTCTATCGATCCGAAAGGCAGGTTGAACTCATCGGCGAACTGGGCTGCGAGGCGCGGCGTACGGCTCGCGCCGTGGCCGCCGATGAGGACCGGGACCTTGGCCTGTGCGGGCTTGGGCAGCGCGGGCGAGTCGGTCAGGTCGTAGTACGTGCCGTGGTGGCTGAAGGTCTGGCCGGCCTCCGTCGCCCACAGGCCCGTGACGATCGCCAGCTGTTCTTCCAGGCGGGCGAACTTCTCCTTCGGGAACGGTATGCCGTACGCCTTGTGCTCCTCCTCGAACCAGCCCGCGCCCAGGCCCAGTTCGACTCGGCCGCCGGACATCTGGTCGACCCCGGCGACCTGGATCGCCAGAACGCCGGGCAGCCGGAAGGTACCGGCCGTCATCAGAGTGCCGAGGCGTATGCGCTTCGTCTCGCGGGCGAGCCCGGCGAGGGTGATCCAGGCGTCGGTGGGACCCGGGAGGCCGTCCCCGGACCCCATGCGCAAGTAGTGGTCGGAGCGGAAAAAGGCGTCGAAGCCGAGGTCTTCGGTGGCCTTGGCCACGGCGAGCAGGGTGTCGTAGCTGGCCCCTTGCTGGGGCTCGGTGAAGATTCGAAGATCCATGCCTCCATCCTGCACGGTCGGATACCGGTCGACGCCACGGGCTCCGCCGTTCCTCCGCGCCCTCGGAACCGACTCCGCCTGACGGCCGCCGCCCCCGGCAATCGCCGCTGCCCGCATCCCGAAGAAACGCCCACTGGAGCTCTTGACCAAGTGCTGCGTCAACTCGTCGTCGCCATCGAAGGGTTTGTCGCTCGTGCGGTTCTTGAGTGCGTTACTCCCCCCCAGGTCCAACGGAAGGCGAGGCTCTTCACCCCCACGCCTCCCCCACCCCTCAAGTCCCACGAATACATGTGCCATACTCGGGCGCCGATCATGGCAAGAAGCGACCGGGGGGCCGTGTGTACGCCGTTTCTCTGGACGCCCCCTATCTGGACACGGATGCGGATCAACTCTGCTTCTCGCTGGACCTGGCGGAGCGTCCGGCGCTGGCAGAGCGTGTGGTGTCGCTCGGCGGGCTGGATGTGCGGCTGCGGCTGCTCGGGGCCTCGCACCAGGTGTTCGCCGGTCCCGTGAGAGAGACGGTGGCCTGTCTGCAGGGCGCGGTGAGGGGTTTGCCCGAGGCCTGCACCCGTCAACTGCCGGGCTGGGGCTACGATTTCGGCGCCACCACCCGCCGGCTGACTCCCGAGGAGTTCAGCGCCGAGGTGGCGCGGGTCCTCGGCCGGGCCACCAACGCCGAGCACAGTCTGTGCGGAGTCTTTCCCGGTTCGCCGGAGGCGGTCACCGCGGTGGTCGTCGAGACGGTCGAGGGACCGTACGGCGCCGGGCTCGTCTGGCGCACCTGGCACACGTATCCGCAGAACGGCCAGATCGTATCGACGTACAGCCGGCTGGAGGCCCGATGAACAGCGCCCGACTCGTCCGCGCAGCGGTGGCGGCCGTGCTGGCCGCGACCCTGCTCACCGCCTGCTCCAGCGACGGGGACGACGACGCGGTCCCGCGCGAGTGGATCAGGAAGACGTACACCGAGACCGGGGCGGACTGGCGCGACCCGAACAGCACCCCGAGCGAGGTCGCCCAGGCGGTCCACACCGAGCGGGCGGCAGAGGACCGTACCTCCGGCGACAGCATGGAGTTCCTGCGCTACGGCGACGACCTGGTCACCGTCTCGCCGCACCGGAGCGGCAGCCTGATCGAGATCGAGGACTACCGCGACGGCTACCGCCGTCACAAGCGGCACCTCATCTCCTGGCCGGACCCGGACAGCGCGAGCTTCCGCGGCGGCGGCCCCGGCGAGGGCAAGTAACGTCCGGTTGCCGACCGGATCACCCCCGACGCATCCCGCGTTCCTCCCGCACAGCACCTGATCACGCCCCGACCCCGCCCCCAAGAAAGGCAACGCAGTGACCGAGATCTTCGAGTCGACCGGCCAGTCCCTGCTCTACGGAGTCGTGGGCCTCGTCGTGATGGCCGTCGGCTTCATCGCCCTCGACCTCGTCACGCCGGGCAAGCTGTACCACGTGGTGTGGACCGACCGGAACCGCGGCGCGGCCGTCCTGCTGGGCAGCCAGTCCGTCGCCGTGGGCCTGGTCATCATGAAGGCCATCGAGGCGAGCGAGTCCGAGCAGGGCCTCGGCTACGGCCTGATCAGCACGCTGCTGTACGGCCTGGCCGGGGTGCTGGTGATGACCGTCGTCGGCATCGTGATCGGCGTGCTCACGCCGGGCCAGATGGGCGCGGTCGTCCTCGACGACCAGGACGGCCGTCCGCACCCCGCCGCCTGGGTCCAGGCCGGCATGTACCTGGGCACCGGGTTCATGGTCGGCGCGGCGATCTCGTAACGGCGCCCCACGATGAGCGCCACCACCGCGCAAGGCCGCGACACCACCACGGCGCCCTCCCGCCCCCCGGCCGTCCGGCACACCCGCGGGGCTCGCTTCCTGCTGCTGTTCGCCGTCTTCCTCTGCGCGGCCTGCGGCCTTGTCTACGAGCTGGCCCTGACCGCACTGGGCAGCTACCTCATCGGCAACTCGGTGCTCCAGACCTCCGTGGTGATCTCCGTGATGGTGTGCGCCATGGGGCTCGGCTCCCTCGCCGCCAAACCTCTGCGCCGCCGCGCGGTGGGCGCGTTCGCGCTCGTGGAGGGCGTGCTGGCGCTGGTCGGCGGACTGTCGGTGCTGGTGCTGTACGCGGCGTTCGCCTGGCTCCAGCTGTACACCCCGGCGATGATCGTGGTCGCGGTGGCCGTCGGCATGCTGATCGGCGCCGAGATCCCGCTGCTGATGACCCTGCTCCAGCGGATCCGGCGGCAGGAGGCGGGCAGCGCGGTCGCCGACATGTTCGCCGTCGACTACATCGGGGCGCTGGTCGGCGGCCTGGGCTTCCCGCTGTGGCTCCTGCCGACGTTCGGCCAGCTGAAGGGCACGCTGGTGGTCGGCGCGGTCAACGCGGTGGCCGGGGTCATCGTGGTGGTGTTCATCTTCCGCCGGCAGATGCGGCGCTGGGTGCAGGGCGCCCTGCTGGCCGGGGTCACGGCGGTCCTGGCCGTGCTCGGTACGACGTACGCGTTCGCGGACGACCTGGAGGTGACCGCGCGCCAGCAGATGTACCGGGACCCGATCGTCCACTCCGAGACGACGCCGTACCAGGAGATCGTCGTCACCCGCTCCACCGCCTTCACCGGCGAACCGGACATACGCCTCTTCCTCAACGGCGACCTCCAGTTCAGCTCCGTCGACGAGTACCGCTACCACGAGTCCCTCGTCCATCCCGCCCTCGCCGGCTCCCGCGCCAACGTGCTGATCATGGGCGGCGGCGACGGGCTCGCCCTGCGCGAGGTGCTGCGCTACGACGACGTCCAGCACGTCACCCTCGTGGAACTGGACCCGGCGATGACCCGGCTCGCGCGCGACTTCGAGCCCCTGCGCGACCTCAACGACAAGGCGCTGGACGACCCGAGGGTCAAGGTCGTCAACGCCGACGCCTTCAACTGGCTGCGCGGCGCCCGCCAGCACTACGACGCGGTCGTCATCGACTTCCCCGACCCGGACACGGCGGCGCTGGCCAAGCTGTACTCGGTGGAGTTCTACCACCTGCTCGGCCAGGTCCTGACGCCGCAGAGCAGGGTGATGGTGCAGAGCGGGTCGCCGTTCTTCGCGCCGAAGACGTACTGGTCGATCGCGAAGACGATCGAGACGGCGGGCTACGCGACCACCGAGTTCCAGGTCGACGTACCGAGCTTCGGCAACTGGGGCTACGTCCTGGCCACCCCGGGCGGCGGCACGTCCCCACCGCTGCGGCTGGCATCGGACGCCCCGCAACTGCGCTACCTGGACGAGGCGGTCCTGAAGGCCGCCGCGGTGTTCCCCGTGGACCGCCGCCGCCAGGACGTACGGCCGAGCACGCTGATGGACCCGGCCGTGCTGGAGTACGTACTGGACGAGTGGGAGAACTACTGACCGCCCGCGGTCGAGATCATCTGCCTTGTGGGCAGGGACGGGTTCGCGGCAGCAGCTCCTACGACCCTCCAGAAGCTCAAGCAGGCGCTACTCGACCAGGTTCTGGATGCCGACCACCGAGATCAGCTCCAGCTTCTCGGCGGCCCCGGTGCCCGGCTCGGCCGAGTAGACGAGGATGTACAGGCCGCTCTCCTCCAGTCGAAGCAGGTCGCAGTCCAGCGTCAGCAGGCCCACCTGCGGATGCTCGATCGTCTTGTGCCAGGCCTCGAACCGTCCCACGGCACCCGCGTCCCACAGCTCGGCGAACCACTCGCTGTTGGTACGCAACTCCGTTATCAGGCGCCGCAGTTGACGGTCCGCCGGATAGCGGGCGGCGGTCCTCCGCAGCTGGGAGACCATGCCGGCCTCGCAGGCGCTGCGTTCCTCGGGTGTATGCCGCACCCGGGTCGGCGCACCCATGAAGTAGCGCCACGCGTCGTTGCGTTCCAAGCCGCGCAGGCCGGACGGGTCGCCCATCAGCGCCGCGTACATCGGGTTGGCCAGCAGCAGCGTCATGGCCGCGTCGGAGACCGCGACGGGTGCGTCGACGAGCCGGTCCAGCAACCGCTGGACGCTGGGCGTGATGTGCCCGGGCACCATGTCGGGACCGGGCGGGATCAGCCCCGCCAGCCCGAACAGGTATGCCCGCTCGTCCCCCGACAGCCGCAGCGCACGGGCCAGCGCCTCGACGACCTGCCCGGAGGGGTTGGCCGCCCGGCCCTGTTCGAGGCGCGTGATGTAGTCGACCGAGATCCCGGCCAGCAGGGCCAGCTCCTCGCGCCGCAGACCGGCCGCGCGCCGGTGTCCACCGGAGAGCAGCCCCGCCGCGTGCGGGACGACTCGGTCACGCCAGCGCCGCAGCGCCTGTCCGAGTTCCGTCGCCGCCATGTTCCCCAGTGAACACCGCCGACCGCACATGTGCCTGGTACTCGCAGTCCCAGGAAGAAGGGTCTTCTGGCTGACCTCACCGCCGCGCCGCAGTCTGGACGCATGACGACAACACTGATCACCGGAGCCAACAAGGGCCTCGGCCACGAGACCGCCCGCCAGCTCATCGCCACAGGTCACACGGTCTACGTGGGAGCCCGCGACGCCGAGCGCGGACGCCGGGCCGCCGAGCAGCTGGGGGCACGGTTCGTCCTCCTCGACGTCACCGACGACGCCACGGTCGAGGCCGCGGCCAAGACCGTCGAGGCCGACGGCGGCCTCGACGTACTGATCAACAACGCCGGAATCGCGAGCAGGGCCGACGCCCACAGTGTGCCCACCGCCGCGACCGTGACCGCCGACCAGATGCGGAACACCTTCGAGACGAACGTCTTCGGCGTCGTCCGCGTCACCCACGCCTTCCTGCCCCTGCTACAGCGCTCGGCCGCACCGGTCATGGTCAACGTCAGCGGCGGCCTGGCTTCGCTGACCAACCTCTCCGACCCCGAACATCCCACGCACTTCTACCCGGGCGTCGCCTACCCGGCGTCCAAGACCGCGGTCAACATGCTCACCGTGCAGTACGCGAAGGCGTTCCCGGACATGCGGATCAACTCCGTCGAGCCCGGCTTCATCAAGACGGACCTCAACGACAACACGGGCACTCAGACCGTCGAACAGGGCGCCGAGATCATCGTCCGCATGGCGCAGATCGGTCCCGACGGCCCGACCGGGGGCTACTTCGACGCCAGCGGGCCGATGCCCTGGTGAGTCACAGCTGCACCGGCCGGGGCGCCGCGTCCTCCGCGCGCAGCAACGCCCCGGCCTGACGGGTCAACTCCCGTGCACTGCCCAGCAGTCCGTCCAGGACGACGGCCCGGCGCAGGTGCCGGTGCCGGTGCCGGTGCAGCGGGTGTTCGGCGGTGAACCCGATCCCGCCCAGCACCTGCTGGCAGTGCCGGGTCGCGGTCAGCGCCGCCTGACCGGACGCCTGACGCAGTACCCGCAGTGCCGCACCCAGCTCGGAACGGTTCACGCGGCGTGCTTGGCCCACCAGTCGTCGAACGGCTCGGCGTGCGCCAGCGCCGTGTCCCGGCAGGCCACGAACTCGGCGCCCCGCTCGTCGGGCAGTACGTCGGCCCCGAGGAACTCGCCGCCCTCACCGTGCTGTTCGCGGACGTGTTCGTCGGCGCCTGCGTGGTCAGTTCGTGGCGGGGTGACGCCGGCCGAGCAAGGCCGATGGACTCCGGGGCGCCATCCCAGCCAGGTTCAGGGGCCAGGCACTCCTGGCGGTGTCCGGGACAGCGCTCCGAGGATGGGACGGATCGGGGGCGACCGTGCGCCCCCTACGCCGCAGACCCCCGCTCCCGCTCAGCCTCATCCCGCACCGCCAGCCGCCGCAGCATCTCAAGAACCCTGTCGCGGGACTCGTCCGCCGCGTCGATCGCTTCCATGCACTGCCAGTACATGGCCTCATCCGCCGCCGAGGCGATGCTCACGAGGGCGATGCCCACCTCACCCAAGAGGCCGCTGAGGTCGACGAGAGCTTGGCGGGCATCGCCCAGTTCCGTGAGTTGTGCGGCGCGCAGGGTGCCGGCTCTCGGCAGGGGCACGTCCAGGACGCTGCAGCCTCTGCCTGCCAGTTCGGTCAACCCCACTGCCTCGCCTCGTAATTCGGGAGGACCGGACATGGCGAGGCGACTGCCTATCGCCTGGGCGAGGGCCTGCGCCTGGCAGGCCTCCGCCATGATGCCCCCCGCGTCCTCACTTCCCATCAGGGCCCGTCTGCTCGCACCGATGAGCCGCACCGCGTCCATGCACTGTCCTCGTCTGTCCCGACGCGTTCTTCACACGCCTGCCCGAGCTCCACCTACCACTACCCAGAGTGAAGGGACTCGGGACGAAAAGCCAGAGGAAGCCGGAAATCTGTGGACAATGAGTCGAGCGTGGACAACTCGATGACTCCGGAGAGTGACGAATTGCGTCGCGTCACGTCCCGTCCACCGGAAACCTCTCCTCGTTCCGGTCGATCTTCGCGGAGAGTGCCGCGAGGGGATCGATGTCGAGCACCTCGCACAGCTGGAGCAAGTACGACAGGACGTCCGCGACTTCGTCCGTCACGCGGAACGCCTTCTTCGGGTCGGACATCACTCGGGCCGATTCGTCCGGCGTCAACCACTGGAAGATCTCTACGAGTTCGGAGGCCTCGACGCTGAGCGCGGCGACCAGGTTCTTCGGGGTGTGGTACTGCTGCCAGTTCCGCGCCGCCGCGAACTCGGTCAGTCTGCGCTGGAGCTGGGCCACGTCAAGTTCTGTCACGGCTCAAGGTGTACCACCGTGACCCCGTCCACTCCCGAGGCCCAGGAGGCGTCGCTGACGGCCCCCACCAGCCGGATGTGCCCGCGCTCACACATCCGCGCCGCCAGCCGTACGAGCTGGTCCCGCTGGCGCCCGTCCAGATCGCGGTCGAAGCCGTCGGCCAGCACAGTGAGCGTCTGGAGCGCCTCGGGCACCTCCCCCGCCGTGTCGACCTCCAGCACACCCGGCCCGGTGAGCAGCACCAGGGCGAGGGCCAGGTATCTCAACTCCCCGTCCCCCAGCAGTCCGAGAGGCGTCCGCAGCCCGTCGCCCCGGTCCAGCACCGCTCGGACTGCCGGTGCCGCCCGGACTGCTCGGACGGCCTGGACCGTGTGGCCCGCCCGAGCCCTCGGTACCGATCCCTGCCCGGCGTCGGACAAAACCTGCTCAGCCAGTACGTCCACGACCCGCCCCGCACACCCGTCCCGTACTGCCGCGACCAGCAGCCCGTGCCGCCTCCCGCACTCCGACCGCGTACGCCACAGCACCTCGGCGAGGTTGTCGCAGCCGGGCAGCAGCCGTCCCGCGCCGAGCGGCACGGGCGCGCGCATGTGCCGGGGTACCGGGTCGCAGGCGAAGACGGATCGCAGGGCGACCACCATCTGCTCGGCGGCGGCGAGGACTTGGCGCTGGCCGTCCGTCTTGCCGGCCACGCGCAGCGGCAGCAGCGCGGTGCCGAGCCGGTCGTCGGGGAGCGGGGCCCGGGTCACGGAGGACGAGCCCGCCGTGTACCAGGCCGCCTGCACGGTGGGGCGGCTCGGGTCGCGCAGGGCCGTCTCCAGCAGGGTCACTCCGCCGGTCGTCAACCGCTCGCCCACGATGCGGAGTTCGGGCTCGGCCTGCACGGCGAGGTCGAGTCGTACGACTCCTGCGGGGCCGTCCACCGTGCAGCCGATACGGAACCCGCGTCGCCGCCCGGCATCGGGCCGGGCCCGCTCGGGAACGCAGGCGCCGGGATCCGGGAACACCTCGTCCAGCGACGCCCCGCCACCCAGTCGCGCCAGTGCCTCGTAGGCCCGTAGCGCACTGGTCTTGCCGCTGCCGCTGGGCCCCGAGAGGAGGGTCAGCGGGCCGAGCGGGAACTCCGCGCGCCGGTGCCCGGCGAAGGCCGAGAGGCGGAGTGCGGTGACGCTCGGCCGCCGGTCCGGTCCGGGCGGCCCGCCGCAAGCAGCTTCTTCGGCAGGTACAGCGTCCGCGGCGGCGCTCAGGAATGGCACGGTCATATCCGGACCGTAGGCTTCCGTCGGCCTGCCGAACCGTTCCGCCCGGCGGACCTTCCTACGATCGAGGGATCAGCAGGTCAAGCAGGTGATCGTCAGGCGCCGGGGACTCCCGCCCCCTCCATCAGTCCGGCCACTTCGGTGCCCGGCGGCGTGAGCAGGAACACGTTCCGCTCGACGCGGTGCATGCCGCTCGCCAGGCCGAAGACCACGCCCGTACTGAAGTCCAGTACGCGCTTGGCGACGTCCGGTTCGGCGCTGGTGAGGTCGAGGAGGACCGGGATACCGGCCATCAGCGTCTCGGCAACCTCGCGCGCGTCCCCGAAGATATTGACCCGGAGCACGACGAAACGGCGGCGCGGTTCGGTGTCCGCGTCGGGGATCGACCGGTGGTCGACCGCCGAGGGCCAGGCGTCGCGGCCTCGCAGCGGGACGACCTGGGCGAGCCCTTCCCACTGTTCATCGGTGACGTCGTAGCCGTTCACCGGCTCCCCCCGACCTGTTTCGCACTGATTTCCTGCACCGGCCAATTCTTGCGCATGCTCACCCGTTCGGCCCAACAATGACACGGTCCGCGAGGCGGTCGTGCCGCACATCACGTCACATCACGTCGGCGACAGGCCACAGAGCTCTGCCGCGGGCACGGCGGGATCAGAGGCGTACGACCGTCGTCTCCGTCGCCTTGATGCTTGTCCATACGGACACTCCGTCCGCGAGGCCGAGGTCGGTGGCCGCCTGGGGGGTGATCTCCGCGACCACGTCCGGTGCCCGGTCGGAGGTGATGAGGACGCGCAGTCTGCTGCCGGTGGCGGTGATCTCGCGGACGGTGCCGGGCCAGACGTTGCGGGGGCTGCCGCTGGGCCGCTCGCGGTGGACGGCGACCGCTTCGGGGGCGATGATCGCGAGCGCTTCCGTGCCCGTCGGCAGCGGGTCCGCGATCACCAACCGTCCTCCGCCGTCGGCGAGTTCGAGCCCGTCGGCGGTCGCCGTGCCGGGCCAGGCGTTGCGGCCGAGCATGCGGGCCACCCACGGTGAGCGCGGATGGCGGGTGACCTCGGCGGGCGGGGCGTCCTGGACGGCGCGGCCCTCGTCGAGTACGAGCACGCGGTCGGCGAGCGACACCGCCTCGACGGGGTCGTGGGTGACGATCAGGCAGACTCCGCCGAAGCCTTCGAGGTGACGGCGCAGGGTGTGCCGTACCTGGGCGCGGGTGGTCTGGTCGAGGGCGGCGAGCGGTTCGTCGAGGAGCAGGAGTCGGGGGCGTACGGCCAAGGCCCTTGCCAGGGCGACGCGTTGGGCCTGGCCACCGGAGAGCTGGGCGGGTTTACGGTGCGCGAGGTGGCCCACCGCGAGCCGGTCGAGCCAGTCCTGTGCGGCGCGGCGGGCCTCGGTGCGCGGTACGCCGTGGGCGCGCGGGCCGTACGCCGTGTTGGCGAGTGCGGTGAGGTGTGGGAAGAGCGCGCCGTCCTGGGGGACCCAGGCGACTGCTCTGCGGTGCGGGGGCAGCGGGGTGGCGTCGGTGTCGCCGAGGCGCAGTGCGGCGTGGGCGCGGGGGGTCAGGCCGAGCAGGGCCCGCAGCAGGGTGGTCTTGCCCGCGCCGTTGGGGCCGACGACGGCGATGGTGGTGCCGGGGGCCGCGTCCAGGACGAGCTGGGTGAAGCCGGTGACCTCGGCGTGCAGGGACCAGCGTTCCCTGTCGGGAGCGGGGTCCTTGTACACAGCGGGGGTGTCCGCGGGTGAACTTCCCTCGTCCGCGGGCGGCTTGGGCGGATACGGGCGGGCACTGCCCGGCGTACCCGTGAAGCGGCCGCGCAGGGCGACGAGGACCGCCATCGCGATGGCCAGCAGCAACAGCGAGACGGAGGTCGCGGCCTGCGGGTTGTCCTGGAGCAGCAGGTACACCTGGAGGGGCAGGGTCTGCGTCGTGCCCGGAAGGTTGCCCGCGAAGGTGATGGTGGCGCCGAACTCGCCGAGGGCGCGGGCCCAGGTCAGCGCGGCTCCGGCGACGAGACCGGGGGCCACCATGGGCAGCGTCACGGTGCGGAAGACCCGTAGCGGCGAGGCCCCGAGGGAGGCTGCGGTCTCCTCGTAACGCGGCCGGAGTCCGGCGATCGCCCCTTCGAGGCTGATCACCAGGAAGGGCATCGAGACGAACGTGGCGGCGACGACCGCGCCCGAGGTGTGGAACGGCAGCGTGACGCCGAAGGCGTCCTCCAGCCAGGGCCCGAGCAGCCCGCGCCGCCCGAAGGCGAGCAGCAGCGCGACGCCGCCGACGGTGGGCGGCAGCACCATCGGCAGCAGGACGAGCGAGCGGACGAGGGCCTTGCCGGGGAACGGTACGCGCGCCAGCAGCCAGGCCAGCGGGACGCCGAGCACGAGCGACAGGCCCAGAGACCAGAAGGAGACGACCAGGGAGAGCTTCAGCGCCTCGCTTGTGCCCGGGCTGGTCAGGTGCTCGCTCAGGTCGCCCCAGTCGGTGCGGGCGAGGACGCCGGCCAGCGGGAGGAGCAGGAAGGCGATGGCGAGCAGGGCGGGGAGGGCGAGGGTGAGAGGCGTACGGGAGGAGCGGGTGCGCCTGGTCGCGGGACCCGAGTCGCCGGGGCGTAGGACTTTCATGACTGGCTACGGCTCATCACTGGTCACGGCTCATCGAATCGTCACGGCTTCTCGAAGCCCGCGCCGCGGAGGATCTGCTGGGCCTGCGGCGAGGACAGCCACTTCACGAAGGCCGTGGCCGCCGTGGAGTGCTGCGACTCCTTCAGGGTGGCGGCGGGGTAGGAGGCGATGGCGTTCTGGTCGGCGGGGATGGTGATCGCGTCGGTCTTGTCGGTCGCCGTGGCCGCGTCGGTCTTGTAGACGATGCCCGCGTCCGCCTCGCCGAGTTCGACCTTGCTGAGCACCGCACGGACGTTGGGCTCGTCGGAGACCGGTTTCACGGTGATGTTCCGGTCGGCGAGGACCTGCCTGCTGTAGCGGCCGACCGGCACCTCGGGCGCCGCGAGTACGACCTTCGTCCTGCTGTCGGCGAGGTCCTCAAGTCCCTCGATCTTCTTCGGGTTTCCCGCGCCGACGGCGATGACCAGTCGGTTCCTGGCGATGACGGTCGCGGTGCCGGTGTCGGCCCGCAGACCGTCCATCGTCTTCGTGTCGGCGGTGACGAGTACGTCGGCGGGGGCGCCCTGCTTCACCTGCGCGGCCAGTTCCTGGGATCCGGCGAAGGAGAAGGTCACCTTCGTACCCGGGTGGTCCTTCTCGTACGCGGCGCCCGCGGTCCTGAAGGCGTCGGTCAGGGAGGAGGCGGCCAGGACGGTGAGGTTCGCCGTGTCCGAACTCCCGCCGGTCTGCTCGGTGTTGTCATCGCCGCAGGCGGCGAGCGAGCCGAGCAGGGCGACGGCGGTGAGTACGGCGCCGGCGCGGCGCCCCGTACGGAGGAGGGACATGCCGTGGGGCTCCTTGCGAGGGGAGGTGCCGGGGACCGTGCCCTGCGGGTGGTCAGGCACGGTCGATGTGCACATTGGTCGACTTCACGCGGGCGGTGGCCTGCATACCGACCTCCAGGCCCAGTTCCTCGACGGCCTCCCGGGTCAGCAGGGAGACCAGGCGGTGCGGGCCCGCCTGAATCTCGACCTGGGCCGCGACGTCGCCCAGCTTCACGGCGGTGACGATGCCGGGGAACGCGTTGCGCGCCGAGGTGTACGGGTGCTCCTCCTCGCCGGTGCCGCTCTGTGCGCTCTGCGCGATCTCGATGGAGAAGGCGGCCAGATCACGGCCATCGATGAGGCGACGACCGCCTTCGTCGCGGTGCGTCGCGACGCGGCCGGCGTCCGCCCAGCGGCGCGCGGTGTCGGCACTGACACCGAGGAGCCGGGCCGCCTGCCCGATGGTGTAGGACTGCATGTGCGCAAGATTAAGCCGCAACGCCTAGCATCTGCAAGGAATTGTCTGACTCAAGCCCAGCAGGTGCTAGTCGATCATCTCCAGGTCCGGCGGGACGAGGGTGGTGGATTCGACCAGGCCCCTGAGGAGGTTGTGCAGGAGGTTGTTGTCCGTGGGCGCTCCGGACTCCTTGTCGTGGATCAGCGGGTAGGGGAAGCCGCCGCTGTGGAGGCGCTTGCGGACCTCCGTGATCTTGTGCTCGATACGGCGCTCGGTCCAGTTGTCGTCCGGGCGCAGACACTCCAGCAGGGCGGCGGCCTTCCGGTAGGACAGGGGGCGCGGGCCGTCCTCGTACAGGAGGTAGTGCTGGCCGAGTACGACCAGCAGCAGCCGTTCGTCCTCGGCGAGCGGCCAGAGGTGCGGCTTCAGGGTGCTCGCCTGGCGGCGCGGTACGAGGCCGGGGGTGTCATGGCTCGTCACGTACAGCTCGACCAGGTGTTCCCGGTAGCCCGAGCCCTTCACGAACAGCGGGGTGTAGCCCGGCGCGAGCGGGATGGGCTCGGTGGTGGTGTGCATCAGGCGGCCGTGCGGCAGGCGGACGAGTTGCTGTCCGGTGTTGCGCAGCCACCACTGACTTGCCTGGTACGTGAGTTCGCCGTGCCTGCGGCTGACCCTCAGGTCGTCCTCGCCCACCGCCAGGTCCACGTCCGGTTCCTCGCCGCGGCCGAAGCGGACCGTCAGGCCCGGTCGTGGCGGGACCCTGATGCCGCCGGTCAGTGAGCGCGCGTGCAGGGTGCCTGGACTGGTCTCGGTGACACCGCGAGCCAGACTCGCGAGCTGATCCATGGTGGCCTCCATCTGTCTTCTCGGTGTCGGGGAGTCGATCGGGTGGGGTGCGCGCCCCCCTCCGCCGCGCACCCCGGCGTCAGTGTGCCCGCGGGGACACGGGACCGGTCCCCGGCGGGGTGCGCACGGGCAGCACCGTACGGCCACCGTGGGCAGCTTGTGGCTGGTCGCGCCCACAAGTGGGAGCCGTTTCCCAGTCCCGCACCCCTGCCCGTACGCGCCGACCGTTCGCTACCATCGCCCCATCAGTCGATCGCCAAGAATCCTGATGATTGACCTCAACAATGAACAGCCCCGAACGGAGCCGTATGTCCCTCTTGGCCAGGCCCGCTGTGGCCTCCTTCGCCGCGAAGACCATGCAGCGCATGCTCGGGCTCGCGAGCCGACGAGCCAGTGGGCGCGGTTCCGCGGCCTCGTGGCGCGAGCGGCTTCCCGAGTTTCCGCGCGACGTCCGCGAGTTGACGGTACCGACGTCCATGGCTCCGGCCCCGGTCGAGGTGTACATGCCCAAATCCGAGGATGGGATACTCCCGCCGGTCCACGTCAACTTCCACGGCGGTGGATACGTGCTGCGGGGCGCGGAGATGGACGACGCGCTGTGCCGTTTCCTCGCCGCGGAGGCGGGCGTGGTCGTGATCAACGTGGACTACGTCGTCGCCCCGCAGCACCCGTTCCCCGCCCCGCCGAAGCAGGCGTACGAGGTCGTCCGCTGGGTGGCCGAGCACGGCGCCGAGCACGGCTGGGACGGCAGCCGGCTCACCGTGGGCGGACAGAGCGCCGGCGGCGGTCTCGCGGCGGCAGTGGCGCGTCAGGCCTTCGAGGAAGGCGGGCCGGCGATCGCGCTCCAGGTCCTCCACTATGCGCCGCTCGACCTCGCGACGAGCGCCGAGCACAAGAAGGCCCACATCCCCAAGCCGGTGTTGCGCCCGTGGATGGCCGCGATCTTCGACAGCTCGTACGTACCGGACCCGGCCCAGCGCACCGACCGCCTGATCTCTCCGGCCAACCCGGCGGACACCGCGGACCTCACGGGTATCGCCCCGGCGCTCGTCATCACCGCGGAGTACGACCTCCTGCGAGCCGAGAGCGAGCGGTACGCCGGGCGCCTGTACAAGGCCGGGGCGCTGGCCGAGCACCACGTCGTGCTCAAGGCCGACCACGGCTACGACCTCAAGGGCACCAAGGCCGCCCGGCCGGTCTACGCGCTGATCGCGGACCATGTGCGGCGGGCCGTCAACGCGTAGGCAGAGGCAGCGAGTTGAGCTGCCGATCGCGTCGTCAGCCGACCGGTGGCGTGCCGTGCGTATGGAAGGACTCGATGGTCTTCAGGCCCCAGGCCTGGCCCTTCTTCCGCTCTTCCTCGGTCCAGGTGATCAGGGGCCAGTCGGGGGCCAGGACGAGGCGGGTGAGCGGGTTGCACAGTTCGATCCGGTTGCCGCCCGGCTCGTAGACGTACAGGAAGAACGTCTGCTGGATGGCGTGCTTGTGCGGGCCCGTCTCGATGAACACGCCCGTGTCCAGGGCGAGATCGGCGGCGCGCAGGATGTCCTCGCGGGTGTCGGTGGCGAACGCGATGTGGTGCAGCCGACCGCGTGAGCCGGTCCAGTCCTCGGTGTAGACGACGTCGTACGACTTGTCGGTGAACGTCAGCCACTTCGCGGCGATCCTGCCGCTGTCGAGCCGGATCTGCTCGGTCGGACGGGCGCCGAGGACTTGGTGCTGGAAGTCGGCATTGACGGCGACATCGGCGGCGAGATAGTTGACGTGGTCGAGGCGGCGTACGGCCACGCCGTGGCCCGGCTTGGCCTGGGGCTGGTTCTTCAGGCCCGGCTTGAGCGCTTCGGGGGCCTGGTACCACTCGGACTCCCAGTACAGGGCGACCTCGTGGCCGTCCGGGTCGGTGGTGACATAGAGCGGGCCGAGGCCGGGCTCGTCCTCGGTCCAGCGGCCCTCGTGGCCCGCGGACGCCAGCTCCTTGACCCTGCGCTGCAGGGCCTCCTCGCTGGAGGCGCGCAGCGCGGTGCGGCGGATGCCGGAGGTCTCGTGCGCGGTGAGGACCAGGCTGTGGTGCTCGTAGTCGTCCCAGGTGCGCAGGTAGACGGAGTCGCCGCGTTCGCCGTTGACCGTCAGGCCCAGGTAGTCGGTGAAGAACGCGAGGCTGCGGTCCAGGTGCGGGGTGAGCAGTTCGACATGCCCGAGATGGGCGATGTCCCCGAGGGGAGGGGTCATCGAGGGCTCCTTGGGTCGAGTGTGGAGGCGGGCCGGGCGAAGACGGTGCCGTCGAAGATCTTCCGGGCGGTGCGTACGACGGCCGTGCGGCGGGCCACGGGGTCGCTGCCTCCGGCGTCGACGCCGGCCTCGATGTCCAGGAATCCGGTGGGGTGCTCGATACGCAACCGCTCCCCCGCTGCCGGGAGTTCGGCCACGTCCTGGCCGACGCCGCCCTCGATCCGCAGCCCGGCGGCGACGCTCGCCGCGGACAGGACGCCGATGGAGGTGTGGCAGCGGACCGGGATGAAGGTGCGGGTCATCACCGCGCCGCCGTGCGCGGGCGGGGCCAGCAGGCTGAGCTTGGGCACGGTGGTGCCCTCGACCTCGCCGAGGCCCATCAACGGGCCCGCCGCCAGGCGGATTTCACGGAGCCGGTCGGCGAGGGCCGGGTCCTTCTCCAGGTCCCCGGGGTCCTCGTAGCCGGTGGTCTTCAGGGCGGAGGCGGCGATCAGTACGGTTGGCATCCCGTTGTCCACGCAGGTCACCGGGGTACCGGCAACGGTGTCGCGGACGTTGCCGGTGGGCAGCAGCGGGCTGCCGCCCGGCGGGAACTCGATGACCACGGGCGCGGCGGTCCCCGGCACGCCGGAGATCTCGGCGGAGCCGGTGTAGTCGACCCGTCCGCCCGGGGTGGGGAAGGTCGCGGTGGCGAGGTCGCCGGTGTTGAGCATGCGGATCCGTACGGAGGTCTCGCCGTCCGTCGGGGCGACGAGGCCGCGCTCGACGGCGAAGGGTCCGACGCCGGCGAGCAGGTTGCCGCAGTTCTGACGGTCGGACACCTCGCCCGTCTCGACGCCGACTTGGAGGAACAGATAGTCGACGTCCGCCTCGGGACCGGCCGAGGCCGACACCACGGCCACCTTGCTGGTCAGGGGGTGCGCCCCGCCGAGCCCGTCGATCTGGCGCGGATCGGGGCTGCCCATGACGCGCAGCAACAGGTCGTCGCGTACGGCGGGTTGGGCGGGCAGGTCGCCGGCCAGGAAGTAGGCGCCCTTGGAGGTGCCGCCGCGCATCAGCATGCAGCGCACCTCCTCGGGTTCGGGCCCGCCGGTCACGATCCCGCCTCGTCACGGGCGTGGTCCTCGTACGAGCGGTACTGCACCCCCAGGCGTACGAGGGTCTCCCGCAACCCGTAGCGGTCCAGGCCGAGTTGGCCCCCGGCGAAGGCGGCGCGGGAGGCCTCCTCCTTGGCCGTACGGGCGGCGGACGCATCGACGGCCTCGGCGGCTCGCTCGCGGGGCACGCACATCACGCCGTCGTCGTCGGCGAGGATCACGTCGCCGGGCCGGATGGTCTGCCCGCCGATGGCGACCGGCACATTGACCGAGCCGCCGGTCGCCTTCACGGTGCCCTGAGCGGACACGGCGGCGGACCAGGCAGGGAAGCGCATCTCGCGCAGTTCGGAGGTGTCGCGGATGCCCGCGTTGATCACCAGGCCGCGTACGCCGCGCCTTTGGAGCGCGGTGGCGAACAGTTCGCCGAACATGCCGTCCGTGGAGGGCGAGGTGGTGGTGACGACGAGGAGGTCGCCCTCGCCGCACTGCTCGACCGCCGCGTGGATCATGAGGTTGTCGCCGGGCCAGCTCAGGACGGTGACGGCGGTTCCGGCGACGCGTACGTCCTGCTGGATGGGGCGCAGGTGCGGGCCGAGGAGGCCGGTGCGGCCGAGGGCTTCGTGGACGGTGGCCACGCCGTACGCGGAGAGGGCGTCCACGTCCTTCTCGGAGGCCTTGGGAGGGTTGGTGACGATCACGCCGCTCATGCCAGCTCCGCGGCGATCTGCGGGTAGGGGCGCATGTAGGCCTCGGCGTAAGTGGTGTGCGGCAGGCCGAGGTTGGGGCCGGCGTTGCGCTTGAGCTGGACGCCGCGGCGGACGGCGAGGTCGGTGTAGTAGTCCCACAGGTGCTGCTGCGCGGCCAGGCACTCCATGGCCCGACGCTTGGTCTCCCACACCTCGGTGATGTCGAGGAGGACCTCGGGCTTGAAGCCGCACATCTCGGGCTGGTGCGGCTCGAAGAAGAACACCGGCGGGGCGCCGATGACCTCGCCCTCGGCGGGGTAGCCGATGGCCTGGGCGAGGACGCGGGCGTCCAGGGCCATGCGGGCGGCTGCCGGGTGGTCGCCGTTGTACGGGTCCTCGAGCGGGTGGGTGAGCACGACGTCGGGCTGGGCCTTGCGGTAGGCACCCACGAGTCGGTCGGTCAGCTCGGGGGTGGCGAGCAAGGGATAGTCGCCGGCGTCGAAGAAGACAACCTCCGCGCCGAGGGTGGCCGCGGCCTTCTCGGCCTCCTCGCGGCGTATCCCCTTGATCTCCTCCAGCGTTCTGCCCTGGCGCCACGCCTTCGCGGACTCGCCGCGCTCGCCGTAGGTCAGGCACGCGATGGTCACCCGCTCGCCGCGGGAGGCGGCCAGGGCGATGGCTCCGCCGGCCCGCCATACGAAGTCCCCGGCGTGCGCGGTGATGACGAGGGTCGAGCGTGGGGGTGCGGGGGTGGGTTCGGGCGCCTTGTCGTCGTGCGTCATGGCTTCTGAATCTCCTTGTTTTTCAGGCGGTTCGCCTCCGGGACGCTGAAGTCGGTGTCGAGACCGCGACCGTGCTCGACCCTCCTTCGTCGGGCACTCCGCGCTCCCCCACTCTCGAATTCGCTCGAGCGGGGGGACCCCCATGCTGCTCTCGACACCGACGCGCCCCTGCGGCTCACTCGCCGCGCTGGACAGGTCGGTTGACCCATTCCCGGAGCGTCTATTCGCGCAAGGCGTCGATCACACTCGCGAGGTGGGCGCGGGCAGCCGCGTCGGCCGCCTGTGGGTCCCGGACCCTGATCGCCTCGATCATGGCCAGGTGTTCGTTCACGGACTGCTGGGGCCGTCCGGGTCGCAGCGAGAGCTGGAAACGGTGGCGCACCAGTTGCGCGTTGAGCCGTTCCAGCAGTTCCACGGCCACCTGCTGGCCGGAGAACTGCCGGATCTTGGCGTGCAGTTCCTGATTGAGCCCGGAGTAGGTCATGGGCTCGCCGTCGGCGACGGCCTTGCTCATCGCCGTGCCGATCTCGGCCAGTTCGGTCAGCTGGTCGTCAGTGGCCTCGACGGCCGCCTTGGCCGCGCACAGCCCTTCGAGGACCATGCGGCACTCGGTGATGGCGACCGCTTCCTCGACCGTGACCACCCGCACCCGTGAGCCGCGGTTGGGGATCCGTTCGACCAGTCCCTCGCCCGCCAGGTCGATCAGGGCCGCGCGCACACTGGCCCGTGTCACACCGAACTGCTCGGCGAGTTCGTTCTCCACCAGCCGCTGGGCCGGTGACATCTCGCCGCCCAGGATCGCCTGCCGCAGCTGCGCCAGCGCGTGCTGCTTGGCCTGCTCTCCGGTGCTCGGTTTGACCTGGTTCGCCATCGTGCTCTCCCTGAGTGAGTGCCTGTCGACCGTAAATGTAGGCGAACAAGATTGTCAACGATTTCGTTCACCATGACGCGGGCGCGCAGGAAGCTCAGGGCCGTGAAAGACGGAGGGCGCCGGGTTCCTTCGGAAGGAACTCGACGCCCGGGACGATCGGGGCTCAGGCCGTCCGGCCCAGCGGCAGCCTGATCGTGAAGGTCGTCGAGCCCGGGCAGCTGGCCAGTTCGAGGGTGCCGCCGTGGGCGCGGGCCAGTGAGTGCGCGACCGCGAGGCCCAGGCCGCTGCCGCCCCGGTCGCGGCTGCGGGCCTTGTCGACGCGGTAGAAGCGGTCGAAGACGCGGTGCTGGTCGGCGGCCGGGATGCCGGGTCCTGCGTCGTTGATCTGTACCAGCGCCATGCCGGACTCGACGCACACCTCCACCGACACCTTCGTACCGGCCGGGGTGTGCACGGCGGCGTTGGAGAGCAGGTTGTCCAGCACCTGCCTCAGGCGCAGGGGGTCGAGGCGCAGCCGTACCGGGTCGGAAGGGACCGCGACGGTCAGCGGGTGGTCACTGCGGCCCGCGCGGAAGGCGTCGGCCGCCTGGTGCACCAGCTCCACCAGGTCCGTCTCCTCCAGCCGCAGCGGTGCTTCCACATCGGCGGCGTCCAGGCGGGCGAGCAGCAGCAGGTCGTCCAGCAGGATGCCCATCCGCGCGGCCTCGGCACGCAGCCGGGCCAGGTGCTTGTCGCGCTCCTCGGGGGCGTTGGCCGCCGCGTACTGGAACAGGTCGGCGTAGCCGCGTACCGACATCAGGGGCGTACGCAGCTCGTGCGAGGCGTCGGCGACGAAGCGGCGCAGCCGCTGTTCGGCCTGTGTGCGGACGGCGAGCGAGTCGTCGATGTGTTCCAGCATGGTGTTGAAGGCGGTGCGCAGTTCCTCGACCTCGGGGCCGCCGCTGCGCCCGTCGTGGCGCACCGGCAGGCGTGCCGAGTCCGTCAGGTCGTGCGAGGTGATGCCGCGGGCGGTGTGCGCCATGTCGCTCAGCGGCTTCAGACCGCGCCGCAGCATCCCCCGGCCGGACAGCACGAGGGCGAGGAGCGCGACACCGAAGGCGACGGCCTGGATCGCGACCAGCCGGCCCACCGTGTCGTCGATGCCGTCCATGGGCGCGGCGCTGACCAGAATGACGCCGGGCTCGAACTCGCACGCGCGCAGCCGGTAGCTGCCTTTGCCCTTGAGATCGTCGGTGCGCAGGACCTCCGTGTCCGAGGTCATCTGCGCCCGGGCCACGGCGGTGAAGCTGTCGACGTCCTTCGGCAGGTCTGCGGGGTCCTCGGGCTTGCGGAGCACGGGCGTGCCGCCGGACACGTCGTACACGGCGTAGAACCAGCTGTAGTACTTCTTTCCCGTGAGCGTGCCGTGTTCCTCGATGTTCTTGGACTGGGCGATCTGTCCCTGCGCCAGCTGTGTGTCGAGCTGCTCCGACAGGTAGTCCCGCATGTATGTCGTCAGCGCCGTACCGACGACCGCGAACACCATCAGGGACAGCACCCCCATGCCCAGCGCGAGCCGGGTGCCCAGGCGCATTCTGCGATACGTCCGCCGCAGCCGGGCAATCACTCGGCGACCTGCCGCACCACGTACCCGACGCCCCGCACGGTGTGGATCAGAGGTGCTCTGCCGTCGTCGGGCTCGTCGAGCTTGCGGCGCAGGCGGCTGATGACCAGCTCCACGACGTTGGAGCGGCCTCCGAAGCCGTACTCCCAGACGTGGTCGAGTATCTGCGCCTTGGTCAGCACGGTCGGTGACTTGCGCATCAGGTAGCGGAGCACCTCGTACTCGGTCGGGGTGAGAGTGAGCAGCTTCTCGGCGCGGCGCACCTCTCGGGTGTCCTCGTCCATCGTCAGGTCGGCGACCTGGAGCACGGACCGCTGGAAGCCGGGGCCCGCGCTGCGGCGCAGTACGGTGCGCAGCCGGGCCATGAGCTCCTCCACCGCGAACGGTTTGACCAGGTAGTCGTCGCCGCCCCGGGTGAGGCCCGCGATCCGGTCGGCTACGCCGTCGCGGGCGGTGAGGAACACGACGGGCACCATCGTCCCGGACAGCCGCAGCCGGTCCAGGACACCGAATCCGTCCAGGTCGGGGAGCATCAGGTCGA
This sequence comes from Streptomyces yerevanensis, assembly GCF_000716805.1. NCBI lineage: Bacteria > Bacillati > Actinomycetota > Actinomycetes > Kitasatosporales > Streptomycetaceae > Streptomyces > Streptomyces yerevanensis. The sequence goes on from NZ_JNWJ01000004.1 coordinate 38,114, forward strand.
GCACCACGATGTCGGGATGGAACTCGGCGGCCTGGCGCAGCGCCTCCTCGCCGGAGTACGCGGTCACCGCGTCCCAGCCCTCATAGCGAGCGACGGTGGCGACCAGGTCGGCGATGGGCGGATCGTCGTCCACCACGAGAAGACGTACTTTTTCCACCCGCTCATAGTGCTTCACCTGTCGCCCGGCGCCATAGCTGTCCGCCCACCAAGACTCACATCGATAAAAACTTGAAAGTTGACCGACAGCTGAACGACAGCTCCCACCAGGCAGGCTCGGTATCCCCGGATCATTGATCGAGGAGTTGCCGTCCCGTGACGACTGTCCAACACGTCAGACCCCCCACCCCGGCGATACGCCCCAAGGTGGTGGCCCGCACCGGCCTGTACACCCTGCTGGCCGCGAACGTCGCGGTGGTGACCGCCTTCTTCTTCCAGTCCGGTCTCGACTCGAACGCCCTCCTCCTGCTGGGGCGGCTGACCGGCCTGTACGCCGCCCTCCTCATGGCCTTCCAGCTGCTGCTCGTCGCCCGGCTGCCGTGGCTGGATCACCGGATCGGCATGGACCGGATGACCTCCTGGCACCGCTGGGTCGGTTTCGGTCTGCTGTGGTCGCTGCTGGGACACGGCGTGTTCATCACCCTCGGCTACGCCGAGTTCTCGTCGATGGACCCCGTCAGCCAGCTCGTGGACCTCGCCGAGACCGTCGAGGGTGTGCTGCGCGCGATCGTCGCCCTGGTGCTGATCATGGTCGTCGGCGCGGTCTCGGCGCGCTGGGCCCGGCGCCGGCTGGCCTACGAGACCTGGCACTTCATCCACCTGTACACATACGTCGCGGTGGTGCTGGCGTTCACGCACCAGGTCGCGGTGGGCACGACCTTCACCACGAACTCGACGGCCAAGACGTACTGGTACGTGATGTGGGGCGTGGCGCTCGGCTCGGTCTTCGTGGGCCGGCTCGTGCTGCCGCTGTGGCGCAACCTGCGGCACCAGCTGCGTGTCTCGGCCGTCGTCCCCGAGTCCGACAACGTCGTGTCGATCTACATCACCGGCCGCGATCTGGACCGGCTGCCCGCGCGGGCAGGCCAGTTCTTCCTGTGGCGGTTCATGACCAAGGGCCGCTGGTGGCAGGCCAACCCCTTCTCGCTGTCCGCCGCCCCGGACGGCCGGGGCCTCAGGCTGACCGCGAAGACGGCCGGCGACGGCACGGCCGCGCTGCGGCACCTGAAGGTCGGCACGCGGGTGTTCGCCGAGGGCCCGTACGGCGCCTTCACCACGATGCACCGCACCCGCCCTGACGCCCTGCTCATCGCGGGCGGCGTCGGCGTCACCCCGATCCGCGCCCTGCTGGAGGACCTGCACGGCCACGCCGCCGTCATCTACCGGGTGGCCACCGACCAGGACGCCGTGCTCTACGACGAGCTGCGCGAACTGGCCCACGCCAAGGGCGCCCACCTGTTCCTGGTCACCGGCCCGGCCACCCCGGACAAGCTGGCGCCGGCCGAACTGAGCCGACTCGTCCCCGACATCGCCGACCGGGACGTCTACGTCTGCGGCCCGCCCGGCATGACCGGCGCCGTCCTGCGCACCCTGCGCGATCTGGACGTGCCCAAGCAGCAGATCCATTTCGAACGCTTCAGCCTGGCCGGATGAGGGGGACACCATGAAGCGAGCACTACCTGTCCTTGCCCTGAGCGTCGCGGCCCTGATCCCGGTCTGGCGCTACGCACCGTCGGCCGAAACGTCGTCGTCGAGCACCGAGGTCGCCGCACCGGCTTCGACGCCTTCCGCGGCTCCCTCGTCGGGCTCGTCGGGATCGGGCTCTTCGGACTCGGGATCGTCCGACGCGGGGACCTCGAACCAGGTCGTCGCGGGGTCGACCCTCAACACCGAGAAGGGCCCCGTGCAGGTGGAGGTCACCTTCACCGGCGACGAGATCAGCTCCGTACGCATGCTGCAGGCGCCGCCCCACCCGCAGACCGAGGCCGCCGTGCCGAAGCTGATCGAGGCGACGCTCGAGGCGCAGAGCGCCGACATCGACGCGGTATCCGGCGCCACGATCACCAGCGAGGGATACGTCAAGTCCCTCCAGGCCGCCATCGACGCGAAGGGCTGAGGGTGCGCCGGGTCGAGCACATCATGGGGTTCCCGATCTCCGTACGGATGGACGAGAGGGAAGGCGACGCCGCCGAGGCCGCGGACCGGGCCTTCGACTGGCTGCGCGAGGTCGACGAACGGTTCAGCCCGTTCAAGCCCGGCAGCGAGGTGTCGCGCCTTGACCGAGGTGAGCTCGAACTCGCCGAAGTCAGCCCGGAGTTGGCGGAGATCCTCGACCTGTGCGAGAAGTACCGAATCGCGACCGGGGGCGCCTTCGACGTACGGCTCCCCGGTCGCGGCCTCGATCCGTGCGCCATGGTGAAGGGCTGGGCGGTGCAGCGGGCGGCGGACCTGCTGACGGCGACCGGGGCGTCCCGGTTCTGCCTGAACGCCGGCGGCGACGTGGTCGCGACCGGCGGTCCTTGGCGGGTGGGCGTACGGCACCCCGAACAGGCCGACAAGCTGTGCACGGTCCTGGACGTGACGGACGGCGCCGTGGCGACCTCCGCACGCTACGAACGGGGCGACCACATCATCGACGGCCGCACCGGCCGCCCGGCCACGGGCCTGCTCAGCGTGACGGTCGTGTCCCCGTCCCTGACGGAGGCGGACGCCACGGCGACGGCGGCCTTCGCGATGGGCCCGGAGGGCATCGTCTGGGCCGCCGCGCGCGAGGACTGCGAGGTGTTCGCCGTGGACGCGGAGCGGAAGGTGTTCCGGACGGCGGGGTTTCCGGTGGCGGCTTGACGGGGTTCTGAGCGTTTACGTGGGCGCTCGTCCCGTCCGCCGTACGCGGCTCAGGCGGACGCGTCCTCCTCGGGAGCGAAGCTGGCGAAGTACGCGGCGGCCATGTCCTCGTCGGCGTGCCCCTGGGCGGCGGCGCGCTGCATGCGATCGGCGCTCGCGGCGGCCACGTCGAGGCGTACGCCGTGCTGCTCGCCCGCCTCGACGATCAGACGGGCGTCCTTGGCGGCGGTGGCCACCGCGAACTGGGCCGGAGTGAGCCGGTCGTCCAGGATGAGTCCGGCCTTGGCCCGCAGGTAGCCCATGTCGAGCGGGCCACCGGCGATCGCGTCGAAGAAGCTCTGCGGGTCCACACCCAGCGCCTTGGACAGTGCCAGAACCTCACCGGTCGCCGCGGTGGCCGCCAGTACCCAGCTGTTGGCGACGAGCTTCAGCCGGGTCGCACTGCCGACCGCGCCGTCCTCGCCGGTCCACACCGTACGGGCGCCGACCGCGTCGAAGACGGGAGCCACCGCGTCCCGGCCCTCGACCGGGCCCGCCGCCAGGACCAGCAGCTGCCCGGCCTCGGCGGGCTGCCGGGTGCCCAGCACGGGCGCGTCGTAGAAGACCAGCTCGTGTGCGCGGGCGAAGCCGGCCAGCTCGCCGACGCCCTCGATCCCGGCAGTGGTGGACTGCACCCAGGCCATGCCGGGGCGCAGTGCGGGCGCGGCCTCGCGCATGACCTCCAGGGCGGCCGGACCGTCGTACAGCATGGTCAGGACGACATCGGCGCCGGTCACCGCCTCGGCGGGAGTACCGGCGACATGCACCCCGTCGGCCGCGAGGGGCTCGGCCTTGGCGCGGGTGCGGTTCCAGGCGCGGACGGTGTGCCCGGCCTTGGCGAGATTACGGGCCATCGCGGCGCCCATGATGCCGGTGCCCAGGACGCTCACGGTGAGCTTGTCGGTCATGACGTCAACTTCCCTGTCCGTGCGGTGCGTTGGTCTTGTTCCGGGTCGGGATTCCGTCGGGATTCAGCCGAGCTTCTTGAGCAGTTCGGCCGCGAGCGGGCCGGAGGAGGCGGGGTTCTGGCCGGTGACGACGTTGCGGTCGACCTCGACGTGCGGCGCCCACGGCTCGCCGGTCTCCACCTTTACGCCGGCCTCGGTCAGCCGGTCCTGGAGCAGCCACTTGGCACCCTCGGCGTTGCCCGCCAGCCGCTCTTCGGTGTTGGTGAAGGCGGTGATGCGGTAACCGGCGTAGGCGTTGGTGCCGTCCGCCTTGACGGCCGCGAGCAAGGCGGCCGGGCCGTGGCACACGACGCCGACGGGCAGTCCCCGCTCCACCGCCCGGGCGAGGAGGCGGCCGGAGTCTGCGTCGACCGCCAGGTCCTCCATCGGGCCGTGACCGCCGGGGACGTACACCGCGTCGAAGTCGTCGAGGCGTACATCGGCCAGCACGAGAGGACTGCGGAACTCGGCGGCGCCCTCCACCACGCCCCGGACCTTCGCGGCGTTCTCCGCGCCCCCGTTGGCCTCGGGGCTCAGGCTGGCGAGGTCGACGGGCGGGACGACACCGCCGGGCGTGGCCACGGTGATCTCGTGGCCGGCGGCCTTGAACGTCTCGTAGGGGACGGTGGCCTCTTCGGCCCAGAAACCGGTGGGATGCGTGCTGCCGTCGGCCAGCGTCCACTGGTCGGCGCCGGTCATCACGAAAAGGATCTTCGCCATGTGTACTCCCTGGGTAGTCCTGGTTGCATGGTCGCCGCTCGTGCTGGGCGCCACCACCGAGTGGCACCCTGACGACATCCACGACGCTACTGCCTCGTCCCACGGCCCGGCGCCGAGACCCACCGCAGCCGGGGACCCCTGGAGCGCGCCGGCCGCCCTGTTCCGAGGCGGCCTGGCACCAAGTGAACGACTGTGCCCTGCACCGGAGTTGACTGGTGCAGGGCACGGTGTTGTGAACGGTCAGGTCTGGGTGGCGTACGAGACGAAGTCGGTCCATCTGACGGGAGAGAGGGCGAGTTGGGGGCCCTGCTTGTCCTTGGAGTCGCGGACGTGGACGGTGTCTTGGCAGGTGGCGACTTCGACGCAGTCACCGGAACCGCTGCTGCTGTAGCTGGACTTGAACCAAGTCAGTTCGCTGGTGCTCATAGCGCTCCTCGCATCCGCTGCAACAGGCCCACGGAGTCTTCGAGGGTGAGAGCCTGCGAACGCATCCCGGCATACCGCCTCTGGAGCACGCTCACGACCTTGGGATCGGAGATGAGCTGGCCGCTTTCCGGGGCTTCGGTGTAGGCGAACCACTTGTTCTCGGGGGTTTCCAGCAACTGCACGGAGCCGTGCAACCCGGCATGGGACTCCCGCACCAACGGCATGATCTGGATCTCGATGTTCCGCAGCTCGGCCATCTCCAGCACGTGATCGACGAGCTCCCGCGTGACCTCCACTCCACCCGTGCGCCGCAGGAACAACTGCTCTTCGAGGATGAAGCTGAACGCGGTGTTCGGGCGCTCCCGCAGCAAGCGTTGCCGTTCGGCCCGGGCCTCCCACTGAGCCTCGATCTGGTGGTCCTCCAGCGGCGGCAACTCGTCGACGAACAGCTGACGCGCGTACGCCTCGGTCTGCAACAGGCCCGGAACGACGCGGCACTCGTACGTGTACAGAGTGATCGCCGTCGCCTCCAGCCGAGCCCACGTCCGGAACCACGCCGCCAACCCCGGCTGCCGTGCCAGATGCCGTACCGACTTCCGCAGCGCCCCGGTGTTGCCCGTCGCCTCCTCCGACCGTTCCACGAGCGCCGGGTCCGGCATCCGCCGCCCCAACTCCACGGACGCCACCGTGTGTTTGGAGAACCGCACCAGTTCGGCGAACTCCTGCTTGCTCAGCCCCGCATGTTCACGCAGGACCTGGAGCACCGCACCGAACGTCCACAGACTGTCCGAGGACTCCGGCTCACTCCGGAAGGTGGCCGGGACTCCGACCGTCGCCTCCGCCGACGTACCGTCCGCGTCCGCCCCGCCGACATCCGTACCGACCGTGTCATCGGCCACCCTTGGCCACCTCCCGCGCACCCGCCCCGACGCACACACCCAACCCGCCCATCGTTACGGAACGTCACGAATGCCGTCCAGTCCGTAACCGCGTACGCTCGCGCAGCGTACGCGGGCCGGACCTGGTGAAGTGCCCCTCCGGACCGCCGCATTGGGCGCGTGACACGACCGGCCACCCGTCAACACCCGGTCACCGTACGTGCGTCCCCCAGCGCTTCAGCGCCACCCCGCTCAGCGACACCAAATGAGGCCTCTGGTTCCAGCGCGCCGTCCGGCTGCCCACCGAGCACCTGGAGGTCGAGCCGGCCTTCCCGGCCGCCCCGTCAGCACCCACCGGCCCGGCCCATGGTCAGGCTGCTGCGGTATCACCGTCGGTGGCGACTGGCTGCGCGGTTACAGACGCGGCGCCCGGACAGAGAACAGCTTTACTTGCCGCCCAGAGGTGCCCGTCGCGCGAGGACCTTGCGATAGCTGATACGCCAACCCTGGTCACCACGCGTGATGGTGTCTTCGTAGGTCACGCTTCCGGTCGTGCCGTCTGCGTTGATGCCGATTCCCTTGGAACGAGCGTGCACCTGGCCGTCAACAATCTCAGTGAGAACGATGTTCGTGACGTGATGGCCAACAGGATTCGACTCGCCCAACGCGAGGGCGGCCTCCCGAACGGCCGCCACTCCCGTCAACGGCTCCTGTCCGAAGTCTGTGACGTCGTAGACGACATCGGCGGTGAACAACTCGTCGAGCCTGTCCAACTCTCCGCCGTCGAACAGGTGACCGTGCATCGAGATCAGCTCGGCAATGGCGAACCGATCCTCGACTGAAAGTGTCATGGCAGTCCTCTCACCGGAGCTCAAGAGCGATGTGGATCTCCCTGATTGTGTCAGTCACGAGAGTGGCAACGGAGACTGCTACCGGGTTCGCTTCCGGCACACGCTTCATGCGTGAGCGATGAGTTCGGGCGGCGGACCGGGTCTGCCCTGGCATGACTCGAATCATCGCTGACATCTCGGTCTCCCTCGACGGCTTCGTCACCGGGCCCGACCCCGGCCCGGACAACGGTCTGGGCACCGGTGGCGAGGCTCTGCACACCTGGGCATTCTCCGACGACCCCGACGACCGCCGGGTCCTGCGCGAGGCGACCGCCCACTCGGGCGCCGTCGTCCTCGGCCGCCACCTCTTCGACGTGGTCGACGGGCCGAACGGCTGGGACGACAAGACCGGCTACGGCGCCGGCGAGGTCGGCAAGCCCGCGTTCGTCGTCGTGACGAGCTCGCCGCCGGAGTCGGTGCGGCTCACCGACCTGGACTGGACGTTCGTCACCACCGGTCTGCCCGACGCCGTCACCGCCGCGCGCGAGCGCGCCGAGGCGGCGTCGTCGGACAGCGGCAAGGACCTCGACGTCGTCCTCATGGGCGGCGGCGCCACGATCGGCTCGGCGCTCGACGCCGGGCTGGTCGACGCGCTGACGCTGCACCTCGCGCCCGTCGTGCTGGGTGCCGGGAGGCTACTGTTCACCGGCGGAGCGCCGCGCATGCTGGCGCAGCGGAGCGTGACCTCGACATCGACCGCGACGCACCTGACCTACGAAGTCCAGAGGTGACCCGATGACCACTGTCAACGTCAATGAGATCGCCCTGGGCATCGAGTCGTTCGGTGAAGACGACGCGCCACTCGTCCTGCTCGCGGGCGGGACCACGATGCTCTCCTGGCCCGACGCGCTGTGCGAGCGCCTCGCCGCCGACGGGCGCCGCGTGGTGCGCTACGACCTGCGCGACAGCGGAGAGTCGACGACGGCGGACCCGGAGGCGCCCGCCTACACCCTGCGCGACCTCGCCGCCGACGCGGCGGCCCTTGCTGACGCGCTCGGCGGCGGGCCCGCGCACCTCGCGGGGATCGGCGTCGGCGGGATGGTCGCCCAGGTGGCCGCGCTCGACCATCCGGGCGCGTTCTCGGCGCTCACCCTGGCCGGCACCCGCGCGGTTGCGCCCGGCCCGCCCGACGACGACCTCCCCGACCATGACCAGGCGACGATGAGCCGGCTGTTCGCGCATCCGATGCCCGACTGGGCCGACCGCGAGGCGGTGGCGGAATTCGCCGCCGCCGGCGCGGAGATCCTCGGCGACGACCCCGCCGCCGCGCGCGCGATCGCCGCGCGCATCTGGGACCGCACGCCCGGCACCGCACCCCCGGTCCAGATGGCCAACCAGATGGGCATGGTGTTTTCCAGGCTCGACTGCAAACCCCGCTGGCGCGAGCGCCTGCCCGAGATCAAGGTGCCCACGCTCGTCGTCCACGGCCGCCGCGACCGGTTCTTCCCCGTCGGCAACGGCGAGGCGATCGCGCGCGAGATCCCCGGGGCGCGGCTGCTCGTCCTCGAGGAGGCCGCCACTGCGATCCCCGATGCGGCGGCCGGCGAGGTCGCCGAGGCGATGCTCACGCTCGGGTAGCCGACTCCGGCCGTGGCCTCGTCCTCGTCGAGCCCTTGGCCGACCGCTGGGAGATCCTGGACCGCGAACCCCCGGCATACGACCGGGACTTCGACCGGAAACTGAACGATGCGAGGGAGATCCTGAGTTGAGCTCCACCCCGACGGTTGCCAGACTTCGAACTGCCCACACACAAGCGGGACAGCCCCGGCCACGGCGTCCCGGACAGGACGCCAATCAGCGCGGGACGATACAGAAGGGATGCCCAGCAGGATCGGTGAGGACCCGTGCCCTGTCCCCATGCGGCTGGTGATCCGGCTTGCCCGCACCCAGTTCCAGCAGCCGGGCCTCGGCCTCGTCCAGGCTCTCCGCGACCTTGAAGCAGATGTGAAGCTGCTGGGGGGAGATTTGGTCAGGCCAACTCGGAGCCCGGTAGTCCTCGACCCGCTGGAAGCCGATGAGGAGTCCGTCCTCACGGTTGAGACCGGCGAAGTCGGCGTCCGACTTCGGGTGCGGTTCAAAACCGGTGGCCTGCTGATAGAACGCCGCCAGAGCCGGCGGATCAGGGCAATCGAGTGTTATCGCGACCAGTTCCATCTGCAGGGGCATGGCACCTCCGAGCCGATCGGTGGACTTCCGTGATGCACGCCATAGAGACGGCTGCCTACGGTTGAGCGGGACGGAGAGGGCTCGTTCGTTCCGCTCGACCGTAAGCACAGCAGGTCAGAGCCGCACCATGCCAACGGTTATCTGGGGCAGGACACGGAATGAACAGCCGGGGTTGATCCGGGCCAACGGCACATCTTCTTCGCCGGTAAGCAAACCGGTCTCGCGTGGAGCCCCTCCCGGGACCGCAGTGGTAGTGAAGAGAGAGTGCAGGTGGCAATCTTGCTGGTCGCCGTCACTGGTGCCCGGACGGGGGATCGAACCCCGCTGCGGCCTCCCCGGAAGATCCGGGGCTGGGCGGTAACTACGGTGCAGCGTCTGGCCGATGCCAGCACCGGAACCGGCCTCGGGGAAGCGCGGGATTCGCTAGGGTCGGCAACGCGGCACCGACTGTGACGTGCGGGAGCCGGTGGGGGGAGCGACGTTGAGCGGTGCGGGGAGAAGTTGGGCTGATCACCCGTTTGTCGTGATCCTTACTGTGATCGCCGCCGTGGTAGGAGTGTTTGTCGGAATCAAAGAGCTGGCTGCCTCTGAAGAGGCTCCGCCTTCGGCCTCGGGACCAGCCCCGACAACCCCGAGCCACACGGTTTGGCCCAGCAGCGACGCTGAAGATACGCGCGCTCCGGTTGAAAGAACCCCACGATCTCCGGACGAGGAGACAGCCGCACCAGATCCGACGACCGAGGATCCCGTCTCCGAAGAGCCCGTCTCCGAGGATCCTCCTCCCGATGATCAGGAGCCCGAAACCCCACAGCACACGGGCCCTTTGACCGTCCGAGTCAAAATGAATCCGGGAGGAAAGGTCGGCCCGAACTCTTGGGAAGCAGGGTCCAGACCCGGCGCCAACACCGAGGTCTACGACGCGACGGGAAGAGTGGACAGGGGATGCTACGTGCAGTGGAAACTCAAACGCGGCTCCGAAGTGGTACGGACCGACACCAGTAGCCGATGCCGACCGCCGAGCATCACGCTCTTCAACTTCGAGAACAGCCTGGACGAACCCGGCTCCTACACCCTGACAGCGGACGTTACGACCGACTGGCATCAAACGGGAAGCGACACGTTCGCCTTCGAGGTCGTCCCGGACTGAATCCATCCCGGCGTGACAGCCAGGTTCAGGTCGAACTTGCGCTGTCCCTGCGTGGTCAGGCCAGGAAAACGGACGTAGGAGCCTCCATGATCACCGAACCTGTGCCTGCCCCGTCCGTCCGCCAGCCCACCGCCGCCCATCCGCGCGACCTCAAGTCTTGTCCCGCAATGACGTTCAGCCAAGCCGGAGTGTGGCCCCTCAAGCTTGGGTATGTGAAACGGTCTGCATAGAGACGTCAGCCCTGTGGGGACATGTTGGACGATCGTAACCATTTCAGGATCGAAGATCTGGCATGCGTGCTGCTGATGCGGCTGATGGATCACACATCCGGAGACGTCTACTCCTCTGTCCTCCCCAGGGAGCTCAGCGATGGCGAGCTTTCATGGAAGAGGCGACAGGAAATGGAAGCCTCCATTCAACTCTTGAAAGATCGCGAGCTTCTGGAAGTGGTTCGGCGACATCAAAGCTCGCCAGAGAAAATCAAGTTGACCTTTGCCGGAAAACGTGAAGCAAAGAGAATCGCAGTCGAACGCCAAGCCCCAGGGGCCTGGTTCAATCACACCGTTGAACGGCTCGTCTATGCCGCTTTCCTCAAGGAGCTCAACAGGGCAGGGCTTTCCAGCTTTGCCGAGGGGCTATTATTTTGGGGTAGCGACCTCAATGGGTCAAGTTACCGAAATCGGGATATGGTAACGCGCGCGGCCCGTTATCTGCAAGACCATGGACTGGCCGAACATACCGTATCCACTCGTTCCGTTCAGGTCCCCGTTAGTTATAGATGGTGGGACACCCGCATGAGAACGGCTGAGATCACTACCGAGGAATTCAAGCTTACGGCGCACGGCATGGATTGTGTGCTTTCTGGAATGACTGTGAGGGAATACTTGAGCACGCAGGGTTCCGCAGGGGCAGGGCCAGTTTTCAATCAGAACGTGTATGGAGGCACTGCCGCACAGGGCGTGAATGTGACGCAGAATGTGGGTGTGCAGCTGGAACAGTTGGCCAGCTTGATCCATCAACTTCGCGCCGTAGCTCCCCAGTTGCCGCAGGTGGACCAGGAAGAATTCCTGCATGACGTCGACGTCCTGGAGGATGCTGACCAGGAACCGCAGGATCGCCTTAGCGCTGGCCAGCGTATCAAGGCGGCTCTCTTGAGTGGCAGTAGCCAGCTCGGCGGACAGGCTATCGTCGCCGCGCTGGAAAGAATTACTGGTTTGATCACCAATCAGTGATCATCTCCTTCATCGCCTGGTCACAGAAACTGCGGCTGCAGGACTAATCCATGACAGAAGAAGAATTCTGGTCCCTCATCGACCTCCTCGGAGGCGTGGCAAACCAGCGCACCACGCCCGTACTGGCAGAGGCCCTGGCACGACAGGGGAAGGTCCGTGTTGAAGAATTCGCCGATATGCTGGCGGAAAAGCTGCAGTGTCTTGAAAGTGAGTCTCTCCGGGGAATTCCAGCGCGAGATGTGAATGATCCATCAGACGCGCCGCCGGTGCCGCTGTTTGGTGACGCGCTCATCCATCTCAACTTCGCGGTTGTGGCAGCGGGCAGCTCACGGTTCCAGCAAATCCGGGAAAAGCCGGACCAGGTAGCTGACTGCGCCTGGGACTTCAGTGAGTCGGATGGTCTTGCCGAGACTGTCTCCACAGCCTATGAGGTCGCCACCGGACAACCCTGGCTGGGCCCGCTGCCTGGATTCTGCATGGTCGAATCCGAAGAGTCGACGGCCATCGTGACGGGGGACACCCCCTGGCTCAACCTCGCTCTGCACGGCGACAACGACATTCCTGCGGCGTATTTCGATGCGGTCGGCACGGTAGTCGAGATGCTCCACGACGACCCACAGTGGCGTACCTGGTGGTCAAGCGCAAAGCTGCGCGACCTGGACGTCGAGATCGAATTCACTTCGCAGGCGGAGCGCGGTCGCGTCACTACCCGAAAGGGACGGGCTTGGGCTTCATTCCGCAGGAACGGCTCGCGCTTTCGAGGATTGAACAAGGGTGGTCTTGCCTACCTTGCTGCCACTGATCTGGAAGCAATCCTCACACTCGTGTCTACGTCTCTGAGCCTGCCCACGCCGTCCCAAGTGCCTCGTCCGGCACATGCAACCCCGCCGACGAGGCGAAATGACGCGGCTCGCGCCAGGCTGGAAGAACTGCAACAACGGCACCGCAAGCCCGGAGCCCGCCGCCCATGACGAGCTGCGGGGAGGGGGAGGCTGTTGCGTAAAATTGTGACACTTTTCCCCTGAGTGTCACAATTTTACGCAACAGCCCCCTGGGCGGCGTACGAGACGAAGTCGGTCCACACGAGGGAAGGGCAAGTTGCGGACTGTGCTCGTCCTTGGAGTCCCGGATGTGCACGGTGGCAGGCTCAAGAGCGACCTCGACGCAAGAAGGCCAGCGTCAACCTCGATTCGCCAGTGATTTCCAGCCGCTGACAAATCGAGGTCAACTCTCGTTGCTGTCATCCGTGAACCCGAACTCACGGTTGAGGGCGGCGATGTCCCAGTGGACGGGTTCTGTCGGTTCTTCTGTCCAGGTCAGGCTGCCGGGGAAGTCGGGATCATCATGGATTGCCTCCCACTCGTCCTCACCATAAAGCACAGCGATCCACGGCGGCGGCCCGTCCAGGACCTCTGCCACAAAATCAAAAATTACTGAGAAAGAGGCCCATAGCGGGTCGCTTGGCCAGGAGTAGCCTTGCACGGGATCGTGTTTCCCGAGCCGCCCATTCCTCGTGTCTACGATCATCTCCAGTGCGCCAATGTTGGCGATGGACACGTATAGAGACTCTGCCCCTTTGCAGAAAGGGCGATCGAGATATTTGCCAGCGATGTCTTCGACACCGTAGACGGCATAACCGGGAGGGATCACCTCGGCAAGTCCCGAGCCGTTGTGGCGCAGCAGCGACTGCTCGACATCTGGCGGTAGCTGGACCCCTATCCGGTCGTACAGACGCGTCAGGTCGCTCTGGTCGGCCGGCCCTGGCAGCTCTTCTTCTGGAGCGTAGAGCGCCAGCCATCGTTCGATCTTCTCCCATGCGCTGGTGACAGACATCGATTGATCCGCCTCGTCCTCCACCCCGCATCGCCTCAGCGGGTCGTGGCGAGCACTTTGTGCAGGAACCCCGCGAGCGTGTGCGTCATCGTGTTGTGAGCCGGTGCGGCGAACAGTGGGTCCAGGTGGTTCATGCCGTTGTCCGATTCGTAGAGTCCGTACGGCACTCTGGAGTCGGCCTCGACCTTGCGTGCCGCCTCCAGGACCGTGCCCTTGGAGTAGCTGGTACCGAAGGCGTAGAGCGGTACGTCGATCCCGGTGCCGTGGTGCAGGCGCAGGCCCAGGGAACGGGCGAGGTCGGTGTCGGCGTAGGCGTCGGCGACGTCGAGGTCCACGGACAGCCGGGCGGGCCAGTACCACTCCCAGACGCCCGGCACCGGACCGGCGTACGCCTCGGCGACGCGCGCGATCGGTGTGATCCCCGCATCGACCCAGCCACGTACGCCGTCGCTGTCCGCGCTCTCGGCGAAGTGCCCCGAGTGGACGCTGATGTCGTTGGGCCAGCCGAACCCGGCGTCGACGAGGAGGCCGAGCAGGGCCGCGTTGCTGACCGGGAACGAGGGCCTCAGGGCGTCCGGCAGGCGGGGCTGAAGCACGGAGCGGGCGCCCGGATCCTGCTGGGCGTACCATCCGGCGAGCTGGTACCAGATCTGAGTGCTCTCGGCCCGGCCGCCCAGCCCGACCCCGGTCAGGGTCATGTCGAAGACAGCCCCGCCGTCGATCGCCGCGAGTCGCTGCCGGACCTCTTCCGGCGAGTCCTGCACGGGCGTACCGGTCCCGTCGAATGCCCCGAGCACCCCGCCGTCGATCACTGCGAGGCCGGCCAGGTCGCGGAACCCGGGGTGCCCCGCGAAGTCCCAGGCGGCGTATGCCAGTGCACTGGTGGCGCCCCAGGAGTGACCGCCCAGCACCACGCGCCGGCTCCCGCCGGCCCGGGCGGCGAGCACGACCGTACGGAGGTCGTCGAGGGTGCGTGCCAGTCCCCACGTGGCGGCGAAGGCGGAAGCGGCCGGGTCCTGGGAGCGGTAGTGGCCGTCGAGGTAGTAGGAAGCGGGGTCGGAGCGGCCGAACCCGGTCCGGTCGGTCAGGTTCTCCTCCCTGCGGTCGAATGCCCACACCTGTACCCCGGGCACGGCCGCGACCAGGTCTCTCGCCATGAGCCGGAAATCATTGGCGGCCCCGAACATCCCTGGCACCAGCACCAGCACGGTGGCGGCGTTCCGGGGACCGATCTTGAGGACGTGTACACGGTCGGTGGGGGTGGGGCCACCGCCGGGGGCGACGGGTATCGCGGTGTACCGCTCGGGGAGCGTTGCCCGGCCGGTGCGGGAGTGGCGGCCTCCGGCGGCCGCTGCCTGTGCGGTCCCGGTCGCTCCTGCGGCCAGCGCGACGCCGCTCAGCAAGGTCCCGCCGAGCAGAGCCCTGCGGGATGGATTTCCGCGCGTCGGATGGTTCGTCATTTTCGGTTGTGTCCTTGGGAGTTGGGGGGTGAGACACCGTTGGTCCCCACCTTCTCGTGAGCCCCAGGCGGGCCTCGCTCCGGGGTAGCCCCAGGGACTCCGGTTCTACCTGTGGAATCTGGCGTCGACACCGGTACGGCTGATGCGCGATGTCCACCATGGGACGAGAATGGACATACCGCGTCGAAGGCGATCGAAGACGGTCGAAACCGCTCCGCGGAAGGAGACCAAGATGCATCCCGCCGCTGTGGCAGGTGCGGCCCTGGGCCGCATCACGCACTACGCCTTGTCCGGAACCGCCGGGGTCCTCGTTCTGCGAGGAGCCGCCAAGGTCGCGCCCAAGGCGAAACCCGCGGCCCGCAGGCTTCTGGTCAGCGGAATCGCCGGCGGCATCACGACGGGGCGGCGGCTCGGGGAAGCTGCCGAGGAGGCCCGTCTGAAGGCCGGAGACCTGCTGGCGGAGGCCAGGGAGCAGCTGGGTGAGGAGGCGCCGCCGCCCTCGGCGGTCGGTGTCGAGGAACACGACCACGACCACGAGCACTGAGCACGAGCACCGAATGGGCATCTGAGAGGTGGTCGCCATGCCCGGCACAGGCCCGCGATCCGCACCCGGCGACGTCGCTGTTCCCGGTCCGGCCTCTGGCCCCGGCTCCGGCTCCGGCCCCGGCCCCGGCTCCGGCTCCGGCTCCGGCTCCGGCTCCGGCTCCGGCGTGATGGTGCGGTCCGCCGCCGCGGGCCGCATACGGCTGATGGTTCCCTGGCTGCGGGCGCGGCCGGGCTGCGCCGGGCTCGTCGATGAGCGGTTCGCCGATCTGCCGGGTTTCCGGGCGCTGCGGATCTTCCCGCGGACCGGTGCCGTGATCGTCTGGGTCCAGCCCGACCTGGTCGACGTGGACCGGCTCGTCGCCGCCCTCGCCGAGGCGCCGCCGCCGGGAGTGCCCGCCAGAGCCAGCCGTTCCGTGCCCGACTCCTCCACGGGGGAGGTCGCGCGGCTGGTGGTCGGCGGTGCGGTGCTCGCCCTGCTGGGAGTGCGGCGACTGCTCGGCCGGCCCTCATGGACCCCGGCGGGCTCGGCCGGCTTCCTCGGTGCGGTCACCGTCTTCACCGGGCTGCCGTTCTTCCGCGGCGCCGCACGCACCCTCGGCGGCAGACGCCACGTGGGCACCGATCTGCTGGTGACCACGGCGACCGTCATCTCACTCGTCCTGCGCGAGAACGTGGTCGCGCTCATGGTCCTGTGGCTGCTCAACATCGGCGAGTTCCTGCAGGCCATCACCCTGCGGCGGACCCGGCGCGCCATCGAGGAACTCCTCTCCATCGGCGAGGAGCGGGTCTGGCTGCTCCGCGACGGCGTGGAGGTGGAGGTCGATCTCGCGGAGGTCAGGACCGGGGACGTGGTCGCGGTCTACGAGCACCACCGCATCCCCGTCGACGGCATCGCCGAGGCCGGCGAGGCACTGGTGGACCAGGCGGCGATCACCGGCGAGGCGCTCCCGGTGTACGTGCAGCCCGGCACCGAGGTCTACGCGGGCACCCTCGTCTCCACCGGCTCCCTGACCGTACGGGCCACCTCGGTCGGACAGGACACGGTCGTCGGGCGGATCATCAGCCGGGTCGAGGAGGCGCAGGCCGACCGGGCCCCGATCCAGACCGTCGCCGCCGCCTTCACCCGCCGCTTCGTGCCCGTCTCGTTCGCCCTCGCCGGGATCACGTACGTACTGACCCGGGACGCCCGGCGGGCGATGACCATGCTGCTGATCGCCTGCCCGTGTGCCGCGGGCCTGGCCACCCCGACCGCGATCAGCGCGGCCATCGGCAACGGCGCCCGCAGGGGCACCCTCATCAAGGGCGGCACCCACCTGGAAGGGGTCGGCCGCGTCACGGCCGTGGTCTTCGACAAGACCGGCACCCTCACCCTCGGCCGTCCCCTGGTCACCAGCGTGGTGCAGCTCGACGAGGCGTTCACCACCGACCAGATACTGAGCCTGGCCGCCTCCGGCGAGCTGCACGCACGGCACCCGCTCGCCGAGGCCATCGTCCGGCGTACCGAGGAACAGCACCTGCACATCCCGATCCACCAGGCCTGCGAGGTCGTCCTCGGTATGGGCGTACGCGCCGAACTCGACGGCACCCGCCTGCTGGTGGGCAGCCCCGCCCTGCTGCGCCGGCACGGCCTGGAACTCTCCGAGGTGGCCGAGGCATGGACCAGCCGGCTGCGCGCCGGCGGCGAGACCGTCATCTGCCTCGCCCACGACGAGAAGCTGATCGGCATGCTCGGCCTGTCCGACGCGGTACGCGGCGGAGCCGACACCGTCGTCCGCCAGCTGACCGACCTCGGGGTGACCCGCATCGTGCTGCTGACCGGCGACGCACCCGAGACCGCCCAGGCCGTCGCCGACACCCTCGGCATCACGGAGGTGCACGCCCACGCGCTGCCCGAGGCCAAGCTCCAGCTGATCCGCGACCTCCAGGCGGAGGGGCACACCGTGGCGATGGTCGGCGACGGCACCAACGACGCCCCCGCACTGGCACTCGCCGACGTCGGCATCGTCATGGGCGCCCACTCCTCCCATGTCGCGCTGGAAACCGCCGACATCGCCCTGGCCGGAAACGACCTGCGCAACGTCGCCGCCGTCGTGGAACTCAGCCGGCACACCCTGCGCGTCGTACGGCAGAACTACACCCTGTCCATCGGCGTGAACCTCGCCGGCCTCGTCGCGGGCGCCGGCGGCTCCATCAACCCCGTACTGGCCGCCCTGCTCCACAACACCAGCAGCATCGCCGTGGTCGCCAACTCCGCCCGGCTCGTGGGCCACAAGCCCCATCTGCCGAGCGACGCCGCCGCACGACTGCGGGCCGCACCGCTCGAGGAGCGGCGGGTGCGCTGACCCCCAGCAGGGAGCTTCAGGACGGCGTGACGGTCAGTACGCGGTTGAGCGCGCCGTCGGGGCGGGCGGTCAGGTCGTCCCAGGTGCCCTCCTCCGCGATGCGGCCGGATTCCAGTACGGCGATCCGGTCGGCGCGACGGATGGTCGCGGGGCGGTGCGCGATGACGAGGGTCGTGCGGTTGCCCTGGGCGAGCGCGGTGGCGAGTTGGGCGTCGCCGGCGTTGTCCAGGTGGGCGGTGGTCTCGTCCAGCACGAGGACCCTGGGCTGGGCCAGCAGGGCGCGGGCGAGCGCGATACGGGCGCGCTGGCCGCCGGAGAGGGTGGAGCCGCGCTCTCCGACGAGGGAGTCCAGGGGGACGATCCCGTCGACGCCGCACAACCGGGCGGTTTCGGCGAGGAGTTCGTCGTCCGCGTCGGGTGCGGCGAGGCGCAGGTTCTCGGCGAGGGTGCCGTGGAAGAGGGGGGTGTCCTGCCCTACGACGGCGACGGCACGGCGCAGTTCGGTGTCGGCCGCTTCGCGCAGGTCGATCGGGTCGCCGTCTCGGGGCACCAGGTGGACGGCTCCTTCGGACGGGTCCCAGAAGCGGGCCAGCAGGTGGGCGCAGGTCGACTTGCCGGCCCCCGAGACTCCGACCAGGGCGAGGGTCTGCCCGGCAGGAACCGTCAACTCGATCCCGTCCAGCACGCGTTGCCTCCCGTAGTCGAAGCTCACCCCGTGCAGCCGGACGCCC
This sequence comes from Streptomyces yerevanensis, assembly GCF_000716805.1. Taxonomy (NCBI): domain Bacteria; kingdom Bacillati; phylum Actinomycetota; class Actinomycetes; order Kitasatosporales; family Streptomycetaceae; genus Streptomyces; species Streptomyces yerevanensis. The sequence continues at coordinate 56,312 of NZ_JNWJ01000004.1, forward strand.
AGCGGGCCCGGCGGGAGCGGGCGGGGCGAGGCCGGCGGCGGGGCGAGAGAGGGGGCCTTCACCGCCGCGTCGACGCGGGCGGCAGCGGCGCGCAGACCCACGGCCTGGCTCAACGCCCTGGCCGACTCGGCGACCGGGCCCAGCACCGACAGGGCGAGGGCCATCGCCGCCGGGGCCCACGCGCCGTGCAGCCGCCCGGAGGTCACGGACTGCGCGGCTGCGGCCACCACGCCCACGACCGCGAGGACGATGAGGAGGTCGCGTACGGCGGCGGCCATGGCCTCCCAGGTGGCCTCGGCGCGCTGGGCCTGGCCCACCCTCCGTCCCTGTTCGGCGAGTTGACCGCGCCGCTCGGCCAGCCCTCCGAAGGCGAGCAGTTCACGCAGCCCGTCGACGGTGTCCACGGTGTCGGCCGACAGCTTCGCGGCGGCCGTCCTGGTCCGGGCCCCGCGCGCCGCACGTCCGCGCGCGTCGGCGAAGGGAGCCACGGCGAGCAGCGCAGCTACCGGCAGCACCGCCACCAGCAGCCACGGCTCCACCGTGGCCAGCGCGGCGGCTCCGCCGGTGAACACCACGCCGGATGCGAGGAGTTGGGCTGTGGTGTGGGCGTAGAAGAACTCCAGCGCCTCCACATCGGCCATCGCGGTGGCGGCCAGATCCCCGCTGCGCCTGCCCGCCACGCGGGCGGGTGCGCTGCGGGCGAGCCCGTCGAAGACCCGTACACGCAGCTCGGCCAGCACCCGGTAGGCCAGGTCGTGCGAGAGGTCCATCTCGCGCCAGGTCATCAGGGCGCGTACGAGGACGAGGGCGACCAGCGCGGTGACCGTGCCGGCCGAGGGGGCGCGGTCCTCGATGACGGCGGTTCCGACGCTGTGCGCGGCCAGCGTCAACAGCGCCACCAGAGAGCCCTGTTCGACGAGTGCGGCGGCACAGGTGCGGGCCATCATGACCCGGTGCCCGGCGAGGGCGGGCAGCAGGGCGCGCAGTGAGCCCCGTGGGGGCACGGCCCCATGGGCCTGAGTGTCGATGGTGCTGCTCATGCTGCGAGCCCTCCTTCGTAGGTGCGACCCGCTTTGACGAGCTCGGCGTAGACGCCGCCGGCGTCGAGGAGGTCGGCGTGTTCACCGATGGCGTCCACGCGTCCGCCGTCGAGCACCACGATGCGGTCGGCGTGCTGGACGGCGGCGAGCCGGTGGGCGACCAGCAGGACGGTCCGGCCGCCCGCGGCGTCCAGCAGTTCGCGGACGATACGAGCCTCCCGGCGTTCGTCCACCGAGCTCGTGGCCTCGTCGAGGACGAGCACCCGGGCGTCGGCGAGCAGGGCCCGGGCGAGGGCGAGGCGCTGGCGTTGTCCGCCGGACAGGGTGGCGCCGCGTTCGCCGAGCACGGTGGCGTAGCCGTCGGGGAGGGCGGCGATCTCGTCGTGGATGCCGGCGGTCCGTGCCGCGCGGACCAGTTCGTCGTCCGTGGCGGCCGGCCGGGCCAGGCGCAGGTTGTCGGCGATGGTGGCGTGGAAGAGGTAGGTCTCCTGGGAGACGACGGCGATGCCCTGCCGCAGTGAGTCGAGCGCGTACGCGGCCACGTCGTGGCCGTCGACGGTGATCCGGCCCTGCTGCGGGTCGCGGTGCCGCAGGAGCAGGGCGAGCAGGGTGGACTTGCCGGCGCCGGAAGGGCCGACGATGGCGGTGGTGCGCCCGGCCTCGGCGGTGAAGGTGACGTCGCGGAGGGCCGGTGCCTCGGCACCGTCGTAGCTGAACTCGACCTGCTCGAAGCACACTTGGGGCGGATCCGGCCAGTGCGCTCGTGCAGTCCCCGTGTTGGGGACCTGAAGTTCGGCGGTGCGCAGCGCCGCGAGCCCGTCGGCGGCCGACACTCCCAGATACCCGGCGTGCCACTCGCGGGACAGGTCGCGTACGGGCCTGAAGCACTCGGAGGCCAGGAGCAGCACCAGATAGGTGCCGGTCGGCGTGGTCGATCCGGTGACGGCCGACCAGCAGGCGAGCAGCGCGGCGGCCACGGTGCCGCCCTGGATGGCCAGGTCGGTGAGTCCGGTGTCGACCAGTGACACGCGGAGCTTGGCGACGGTGGCGCGGTGCAGCGCCGCCGAGCGTTCCTCCAGCCGCTCACGGGTGCGTCCCACGGCGCCCGCGGCCCGCAGCGCGGGCATGCCCTGGAGCGCTTCGAGGTAGTCGGCGCCCAGTCCCTCGTACGTGTCCCAGTGTTCCTTGCCGCGCTTGGCGAGGAGCCGGTCCCAGGCGCGCGGGCCGAACAGGCCGAGCAGCAGGGCGGGTACGAGGCCGAGGAGGGCGACCGGTTCCACGGCGGCCAGGGCGGCGAGCAGCAGGGGCGGCACCGTGAGGGTGATGAGGAGTTGCGGCAGGTAGCGGGAGACGTAGGCGTCGACGCCCTCGACTCCGTCGACGAGGGTGGTGCGGACGGCTCCCGCACGCGCGGTCGTCAGATGCGCGGGTCCCAACCGTCCGAGGTGGGCGAGGAGTTCGTCCCGCAGCCGCACCCGGACCCGCGCCCCGGCACGGGTGGCGGTACGCCGCTGCCAGTAACCGAGCCCCGCCCGGGCGGCGACGACGCCGAGCACCCAGCCGAGGAGCAGCGGGAGCCGGTCCGCGTCGCCCCGGGCCACATCGGCGAGGGCGAACGCGAGCAGCACCGCCTGCGCGAGGTGGGCGAGGGTGACGGCCCCTTGCAGGAGAGTGGCCGCGAGCAGGGGGCGTTGTGCATGCCGTGCGGCGCGGCGCAGCTCGGGGTGGACGATCACGAGGTTCCCTCTTCGGAGTAGGTGGTGCCGAGGGCCAGGCCGTGGACGATCCAGTCCCTGCCCGGCGGGGAGCCGAGCGCGGCGCCGAGGTCGGCCTGCTGCCAGGAGCCGACGGGGCGGCCGGCCAGCCCGTGCCGACCGGCGGTCACGTGAGCCACGTGGACGGCGAAGCCGGCGCGCAGATGGGCCCGGCGGATCTGCGGTGCGTCGGCGTCCGTCGGGCAGCCGTAGCCGAGCAGGACGGCGCCCGCGTCCGCGATCCATGTCTGGCCCGCCGCCCAGGCGGCGAGCGTCGGGCGGGCCTCCCCCGCGGCGAGCCGCAGCAGCGTGCCGTCGGGCGCCAACTCGACGAGTTCGGCCTGCGGTTCACCGACGGCCGCACACCATGCGAGCTCACCGGCGCCCGCCTCGGTGGCGGCAGTGAGCACGGCCCGCAGGGCATCCCGGGGCGGGGTGCCGCGCAGCGGTGGCGGGGCGCTGCGGCGGGTCAGCAGCTCGCGGGGGGTGGGTGCGCCGGTGGCCGGGTGCGCTGCCTCGGGCGGGACAATCCGGCGTGTCCCCTCCGGCCGGGGAACCCCACCCGCCTCCTCGGTCTGGAGAATCCGGCGCGGGCCCACGGCCGCGTGGATGCCGCACGCTTCCTGGGCTGCGGGAACCTGTCGCGCCTCCCCGGGCGGCGCGAAGTGCAGTGCGGCCAGGGGGTCTTCGTCGGCCCCGTCGAGGTGTACCGCCGTCCGGGCCACCCCCAGCGCGCGCCCCGCAAGCGCCAGCGCTCCCGCGGCGTGCCCGGTGTCCAGCAGAACCAATGGCCAGGCCCGGTGGCCGTAGTGCGAAACCGTGCGCTGCGAAGTGACGGACAGCTCGACGGTCGCCCCGGGCAGCGCGCCGTCCGGCTCCGGGCCCAGTCGGTGCACGCGGTGGCCCAGCGGGTCGTAGCCGTAACTCCCGGGCGGCAGTGGGCAGTCGGTGCCCACGACGAGTCGGGCGTCCACCGGGTGCAGCGCGCCCGCGGACGGGGCGGGCCGCAGCCGTCCGGCACCGTCCGAGGCCGCCAGGGACAGACGGAGCAGCAGGCCCAGGTCCAGCTCCCCCGGGCCTGCCTCCGGCAGGGGACGCGAGGGTCCCGGCCACGGGCGTACGGCGGGCCCGGCGGGCGTGTCCGGTCCGGGCTGCTCGGGGGAACGGGCGCGGGCGAGAGCGGTGACGAGATCCACGGGTGGTCCTCACATGTGGGGCGGAGGAGCCAGCGTGAAGTCCTCCGGCGCGCTCGGCGCGGTCGTACGCCAGCCACGGGCGACGGCGGCGTCGGCGAGGCGCGGGGAGCCGAAGTACCCGAAAGCCGCAGGGGCGTTGGGGATGAGGCCGGAGACCAGGACCCGGGCGACGCGCAGCGGCGTTTCGGCCACGTCCTCGGTGGTGACGTCGAACGTCATGACCCGGTGGCCGCCGTCGTGGAGCGCGCGCTCCAGCCGGTCCCGGCTGCCGGGCTCGACCGCGTCGATGGGTACGGTCCCGTGCGCGGGCTCGGTGAACCGCCGGGCCTCGGCCGCCATCCGCTCGTCCAGCCAGACCTGTACGTGCGCGCCCAAGTCCCGTACGTGTGAGAAGTGTTCACCGCATGCGTCGAGGTAGCGACGGTCCTCGCGGTGGTCCAGGTAGAGCCCGCGGGCGAGCAGCCCTGCCTCGACGGCCTGGAACACCCAGCCGTCCGGATCGACGAGGCCCTGCGTGAAGACCCAGGTGTGGACGGCCTCCAGTACGGCCTTGCGGGCGGCCTCGGCCGGGTCGTACTTGCAGGCGAACCCGGCGGCGTAGAGGCCGAGCCGGCGGTCGTGGACGAGCGCGGCCATGCAGGGGGCGAACCCCGAGGGCATCTCGGCGAGATGGACGTCGAGCCCGCATCCGGCGAGGTCGTCGGCGAGGCCGGGCACGCTCGCCGGGTCGATGCCGCGGGTCGGGCCGTCGAGGTGCCACCACAGTTCGAGGGCGTCGCGTTCGACGATCTCCAGCAGTCCGCGCTCGACCGCGTCGTCGAAGCCCTGCCCGGTGGCGATGCCCGCGTAGTTGAGGTGGTGGGTGCGGGGCAGGGAACGCAGCTCGCCCTGACGCCAGTTGAGGTGGGTGAGCGCGACGGGCGCCCAGACCTCGGCCCGCTCCCCGCCGGGCAGCCGTTCCTCGCCGCGCGTCCACAGGGACGGGGTGTCGGGGGTCAGGGGGCGGTACGGGAACTTCTCGCGGGCGTACTGCCAGTCGGCATAGGCGGGCAACTCGTCGGGGCCGTACAACCTGAGGCCCTTCCCCAACAGCTCGGCGGCCGTGGCGCGCAGCGGGGCGTCGGGGTGGCCGGGCGGCGGTACGCGGTTGCCGCAGTACCGCTCGATGCCCTCCGCTATCGCGGCGATCCGGGCACCCTCGGGGTCGCCGAAGGTGGTGCCGAGCGAGACCCGGTCGGCGGGCCACAGGCCGAGCCTGCGGGCGTCGGATATCTCGGCGGTGAGCGCGGTGTAGCGGGGCGGCGCTCCTACGGGGTGCTCGACGGGCTTGACCTTGCGGACGATGCCGCACACGGGGTCGACCAGGGCTTCCATCGGCAGCGCCGTCATCGCAGGATCTCCTGTACGGGATCGGTGGGGGTGGGACGGGAGCGGAGCACGGGCAGCCGCAGCGCCACGTGCCCGGGGTCGACCTCGCGCCGGGAGGCGAGGAGCCGGGTGGCGGTGACCGGGTCGTCGCCGGTGTGGGGGTTGCGGGCGTGGGCGGGGAAGTGGTGTCCGGCGATCTCCAGTCGGAGCCGGGTGCCGGCGGGCAGCCGCCGTGCGAGCGGGCCGAGCCCCACGGTGAACTCGGCGGCCCGCCCCGGTGGATCCGTACGTCGTACGACTCCGACGGCGAGCCGCTCGGCCACCCCTTCGGGAGTGACCACGACGAGCCGCGCCACCCAGTCCGCGGACCGAGTGTCGGCGGTCGCCCTCACCCGGACCTCGGCGGCGCCGATGACGTCCAGCGGGCGCGGCAGCGGCGGGGTGACGAACAGACAGCGGTCGGGCGTGCCTTCCGTGGGGACGGTCGACTCCTCGGAGGAAACGGCCCGTTCGGGATCGGCCGTGAAGCAGGCACCATGCAACAGTCGTACGTTCTGAGTGCGCGGCTCGCCCTGCGTCTCGGCGGGCACCCACAGGGGGCTGTCGCCCAGCGCGACCGCGCCTCGGTGTCCGGACGCGAGGCCCCCGGTGAAGGCGAGCCGGGCCCAGCGCGCGTAGAGCTCGCCGAGGCTCACCCGGTGCGCGGGCCGGGCGTCGGTGCCGGGCGCGGCCACGAGGCCGTGCCCCCAGGGCCCCAGCAGCAGACGCGCCGAGGGTCCGCCCCAGTGGCGCCACAGGGCTACGGTGTCCTCGGTGAAGTGATCGTGGTGGCCGCCCACCGCGAGCAAGGGCATCCCGGCGCGCTCGGCCGGTGAGCCGAGCCGGCCGCGCTCGCGGTGCCGCCACACGCCCGGCCAGGAGGGGAGATTCCGGCCGAGCCGGGCAGGGAGGTCGGTCAGCGGCAGGTGGGCCAGCAGGTCAGGGTCCGTGGCAAGTGCTTTCGCCAGGGCGTCCTCGTCGGAGTCGCGCCGGTCGCCATGCGCGGCCCACCACCCGGCGCGGGCCAACAGCCGTTCCACGCCCGAGAGTTCACGAGCCGTCTCGGCGGCGCCCAGCGCGGGCACGGCGGCGATGACGGCGTCGGGGCGGGCATCCTCGGGCGCGTCGAGCGCGAGGGCGACGGCGCAGTGGGCGGCGTAGGAGGCGCCGACCGCCACGATGCGCCCGTCGCTCCAGGGCTGCCGGCGGATCCAGCGGGCGGCCAGCGCCCCGTCGTCGGCCTCGTTCTCGTACGGGCACCACTCCCCCGGCGACGCGTGCCGACCGCGTACGTCCTGAACCAGCGCGGCGAACCCGCGCCGGGCCCACCCGCGCAGCTCGGCACGGTGCCGGCGCCGGTCGTAGGGCGTACGGATGAGGATGGCAGGGAAAGGACCGTCGCCGTCCGGGAGTCGGACATCGGTGGCGAGGCCCTCGACGGCTTCGGTGAACGTCGTCATCCGGCTCTCGACGGCTTCGGTGACCGGCTTCATCCGGCCTTCCCCGGCATCGGGGCGACGTCGGGAACGGGCAGTACGGGGTGCTCGGTGACGGTCATCGTGCGCAGATCGACGCGCCGGAGCCGACGCCGCGCGGGCAGCCCGCCGGGGTGAGGGGCGTCGGTGGCCCATCGGGTGAGGTCGTCGGCGAGCAGGGAGGCGAGCAACGCGGCTGCGGGCGTGGTGAGTTGTACGGGCGCGCCGGAGGTGCGGGGCCCGCTCCAGTAGGCGGCCAGCTCACGGTGCGCGGGCGTGGCGGCGAGCCTGCGCGCACGGACGTGGGCCGAGGTGACGTCCCCCGGAGCGGCCGCGAGGGGCTCGACGCAGACCTGCCAGCCCTCGCGATGACAGCGCAACCAGGCGATGCCACGCCCGGGCAGCCGGTCGGCGGCGTCCCACAGCCCTTCCGGTACGGGACCGTCAAGACACCACACGACGGCGGCCGGCTCTGCCCCGGCCGGGGCGTCGGGTGCGGCCTGGTGCGCGCGGTCCAGGGCGTCGGGTGCCGGCGGAGTCGCGTTGGCCAGGCGGCCGGGTGCCGCGGGAGCCACGTCGGCCAGGTCGTCGAGTTCCGCCTGCCGCGGCCGTGCACCCGAGGCCCGCAGGAGCGCGGCCAGCGGCTCGGTCAGTACGGGGGCGCCCAGCAGCAGGACATCCCGGCGCTCGGCGGGCCATTCGGCGCACTGCGGCCCGTCCACCAGGTAGCCGGCGCCGTCGAAGGCCCGTACGAGCCGGTCGAGTTCGGCGTCCGGCTCGCCGGTGGATCGGCCGGAGAGCAGGGAGAGCAGAGCGCTGTCGTCCGCATCGCCCGTCCGTACGCTGAGGAACTCCCCGTCGGCCGTGCGGACGGCGAGCCCCCGCTCGGGTACGGCGACGATCTCGACACCGGATGCGAGCTGGCTGCGGGACACGTCGGTTCTCCTGTGGGAAGAGGGCCTGAGGGGGCGTGGGCCCGCCCGCACGGTGACGGGCGGGCGGGCCCACGATCGAGGGTGCTTGACCCGCGCTTACTCCTCGGTGTCGTCGAAAGGGTTCTCGACGAGCGCGTTGGAGTGGGAGGCGGAGTCGTGAGCCAGCTGGCCCGGGTCGGCGATGGGCGCGAAGACCTGCTCGTTGTCCATGAACTCTCCTTTATCGCAAGGGAGGTACGGCGTTCCGTTGAGCGCCGCCCACGAACCTAATGAATACGATTTTCATATTCAAGACCGTGAAGGGGGTGATCTGGGTAACACACCGGCCAACCCCCCTCGGGGTCCTGGCCGACCCGGCCCGCCACCTTGAGCACATCCGCGAGCAGCCCGGGGGTGACGACCTCCTTCGGGGTCCCGTCGGCCACCACGACGCCGTCCCGCAGGGCGACGATCCGCTCGGCGAACCGGGCCGCGTGGGCCAGGTCGTGCAGCACCATCACGACGGTGAGGCCGCGCTCCTCGCGCAGCCGCACCACGGTCTGCAGCACATCGAGTTGGTGATGCAGGTCCAGGTAGGTGGTCGGCTCGTCGAGCAGCAGGACGCGGGTGTCCTGGGCGAGCGCCATCGCGAGCCGGACCCGCTGCCGTTCGCCCCCCGACAGCGCGTCCACGTCCCGGTCGGCCCACTGCTCCACGCCGACGTCGCGCAGAGCACGCCGTACGACGGGGTCGTCGCCCTCGCGCAGCATGCCGAGGGGGCCGCGTGCCGCGTACCGCCCCTGCCGTACGAGGTGACGGACCGTCATGCCGGGGACGGCCGGGGCCGACTGGTGCAGCAGCGCGACCCGGCGGGCGGTGGCGCGCCGGGAAAGCCCGGCAACGTCGTCGCCGCCGAGCAGGACGCGCCCCTCGTCCGGCCGCAGCAGGCCGGCGGCCAGCCTCAACAGGGTCGACTTGCCGCAGCCGTTGAGGCCGATGAGGGCGGTCAGCTCGCCCGGTTCGACGCTCATGTCGACGCCGCGCAGCACGGGGCGGCCGGGGTAGCCGAAGTGGACTCCCTCGGTGCGGATCCCCAGGGGTTCGGTCATGTTCTGTCCTTCGTCGACATCAGAACGTTCGGCTCGGCGCCCGGCGTACGACGATCAGCAGCAGTACGGCTCCGAGGCAGGTGGTGAGCGCTCCGATCGGCAGTGTGAGCCGGTCGGAGTCCAGCGCGACCGCGAGCAGCCGCGAGGCGAGTTGCGCCGCCGCGTCAGCCCCGGACACCACGGCCGCCCCCACGAGGGCGGCGCCGGGCAGCGTCAGCCGCAGGTCCGCGCCGAACACGGCCAGAGCGAGGTGCGGTACGAGCAGCCCGACGAAACCCAGCGCCCCGACGGCGGCCACCGCGCCCGCTGTCAGCGCCACGGCGCACAACAGGGCGAGGGTCCGGGCGCGCGCGGCGGACAGCCCGGCCGCACCGGCGATCTCGTCACCGCAGCGCAGCAGGGTCAGCGGTCCCGTCATCAGCCACGCCATCGCGCCCCAGGCCAACGCCCAGGGCCACAGCAGGTGCCAGTGCTGCCACACCCGGCCCTCCGTCGTGCCGACGAGCCACTGGACGACACTGCCGAGCTCACCCGGCGCGACGAGCAGCACCATGGCGGTGAGCCCGCCGAGCACCGCCGACACGAGCACCCCGTGCACGGCGATCTGCGCGGGGTCGCCCCGGCCGCGTCCGGTGAGCAGCCACAGCAACGCGGCTCCCGTACACCCGCCCACGCACGCGGCGACGACGACGGCGAGGGGCGATTCCCAGCCCGCGAGTCCCAGACCGGTCGCGGTGACGGCCCCGAGCACCGCGCCCGGAGTCACACCCGTGACCTCGGGCCCGGCGAGCGGGTTTCGCAACGCGGACTGCAGGACCAGTCCCGCCACGCCGAGGCACGCCCCCGCGCCGAGGGACACCAGCAGGCGGGGCAGGCGGAGTTGGAACAGGATGTGCCGCTCCGTCGCGTCACCGCCCCCGCCGAGGACCTCCCAGACCACGGCCGGGGACATGCCGCGACCGGCCAGCAGTCCCCCGCAGGCGCACACGACGAGGAGTACGAGGAGTACGGCGAGCGCCCCGAAACGCCGGCTCACCGGGCCTCCTCCGACGCGGTCGCCCCACTGGATGCAAGACGGGTGGGAGACTTCGGCCTTCGCTTTCCCGACCGGAGCAGGGCGACACCGACGGGCACGCCGAACAGGGACGTCCAGGCGCCGACCGGTGTCTCCACGGGCGCCAGCGCAAGGCGGGCCGGAACGTCGGCGACGGCCACCACGACGGCGCCCCACGCGGCCGACCAGGGCAGCCAACGCACCGCGTCCGCCGTCGGGTTGAGCCGTCGTGCCAGATGCGGGGCGAGGAACCCGACCCACGCCACCGGACCGCACACGGCCGTCACGGGCGCGATCAGCAGGACGGCGATGGCCAGCGCGGCGAACCGGGCACGCTGTACGCGGACGCCCAACGCCTGGGCGTCCTCGTCTCCCAGCCGCAGCACCGACAGCACCGGCGCGCACAGCACGAGCGCGGGCACCGCGACGAGCAGCCAGGGCCACAGCCCGGTGACGTCGTCCCAGGTACGGGCGGAGAGCGAGCCGAGCAGGTAGCGGTAGATCAGCTGGAGGTCCAACTGGTCGGCCATCACCATGAGTACGAGCAGCGCGGCCTGCAGGGCGGCGGCCACCGCGGCCCCGGTGAGCAGTACGGCGGACGGGCTTCGCCCCAGCCCGGCGGCGAACAGCGTGAGCGCGCCGCCGAGCGCGGCCCCGCCGATGGCCAGCAGGGGCTGGGCGGCGGCGGGGATGGACACCGCCAGCACCAGGGGCGCGGCGACTCCGAGCGCGGCTCCGGAGGAGATGCCCAGCATCTCGGGGACCGCCAGGGGGTTGCGCAGCGCCTCCTGCAGTACGAGCCCTGCCGCGCCCAGGCAGGCCCCGGCGACCAGCGCCAACACCAGCCGGGGCACGCGCAGTTCGGTGACGACGACACCGGCGAGCGTACTGTCCCCTTCCAGCAGTGCTGCGGGCAAGAGGTGCAGTGGGACGTAGGGCGTGCCCAGGCTCAGCATGCAGGCAGAGGCCGCGACCAACAGCGCGGTGACCACGAGGAGTTGCCACCAGCTGCTGGGGCGCGGGAACCGTACGGACCGCCGCCCGCCCGAAGTCGCGTCACCGGCCGCGTTTTTGGTCGCGGTCGGCACACTCACCGCAGGGCGGCCGTGGCCTCGTCGAGGACGATGCCCAGCGAGCGGGTGCCCCGGCCCTTGGCCCACACCTCGGAGTTCACCTCGTGGACGTCCCCGTTCTTGACGGCCGGGATCTTCCCCCACAGCGGGTTCTTCGCCAGCTTCTCCGACAGCTTGCCGTCCGGCTCGCCGAAGCTGATCGTCTCGACGAACAGCACGTCGACGTCCCGCGCGAGGATCTCCTCGAGGCTGTAACTCCCCTCCACACCACGGGACTTCCAGGGGTAGTCGGCCAGCTTGGGGAACAGCCCGGCGGCCACGTCCGTCCCCGGCGTGGCGACGCCGAAGTTCTCGTCGCTGCCGTAGATGACGATCGTGGTCTTGTCGCTCTTGGTCCGCTCCGCGTCGGCGAGCTTGGTACGGAAGGTCTTCTCGGCCTTCTCGCCCTCGGCACTGCGGCCGGTGAGCGCGGCGACGTCGCGCAGGTAACCGACGCTGTCCTGCCACTTCTCGGGCTGCATGGGCCAGAACGTGGTGGCGTCCTTCAGGGCCGGGGCAAGCTTGCCGTGGGTGTCCTCGAGACCGATCACGAGATCGGGCTTGTGGGAGAGGATCGCCTCCACCTCGGGCGCGATGAACCCGCCGGGGATGACGTCGACCTGCTTCGCCTTCTCCTCCCCCAGGAATTCGGGGTGGGCCAGCAGGGCGCTGTTCGTGGCCGTGGGGACGATGCCCAGCTCGGTCAGGATGTCGTCGCAGAGCGCGAACAGGCAGACGATGCGCTGCGGTTTCTGCTTCAGGGAGATCTTGACGCCGTTCGCGTCGGTCAACTGCTGTGTCGCCTCGATGGGTTGCACGGCGACATCGGTCTTCGGGCCGGCCGCTGCGGCCTCTTCACTCTCATTCGCGGGTTCGGCGGATGTGCCACATCCGACCAGGACGGAACCCACTATCGCCGCGGTGATCCAGCTGCGGATGAATCTCGACGGTGAGCCCAGCATCGATGCCCTCGCTTCTTCTCTTGGTCCCGGAACGCGTCGAAGATACCTCATGATAATCGTTTTCATCAGATGCTCCATCAGGGAGCGCTCTGTCAGGGAGGTCCTAGATGAACGCCGGCCCACTGCTACTCGTCTCCGACCACATAGGCGGATCCGTCCATGTGCTGACCGTCCCGGACGGCGTGGAGGCACACCGGCTCACCGGCCGCCACCTCTCCGAACACGCGGGTTTTCTGGCGCTTCCGGGCGGACGGGCGGCCTGCGTCGACGAGCGCAGGGGCGAGCTGCTGGTGCTCGATCCGTACGGCCCCGAGCTGGTGGAGGCCGCGATACCGGTCGCCGTACCGGCCGAGCATCTGGCCTGCGACCCGTCCGGCCGGTGGGCGGCCGTCACGACGGGCCTGGGGAAGAACGGCGGTCCGTGGTCGGACCTGCTGACGGTCGTCGACCTGTCCACCAAAGACGCCGCCCGGGTACGCACGCGCGTGGGCGAACCGGGCGTGACGGTACTGGGCGGCGGCGCCCCCCTGGTCGTCCTGCGACACCGGGAACCCGGCGCACTCGCCGTCCACCGGTTCGCCGACCTGCTCGGCTCACCGCCCGGCTGCCCGCCGGTCACACCGCACGTACGCCTCCCCCTGCCGGACGACGGGCACGGTGACGCCCAAGACCCGTACACCGGCCGCGTGTTCGCGGCCACGGGCGAGGGCGTGCACCGGGCGCGCCGTGAGGGCGAGGCACTCGTTGCGGAGCCGGTGATCCCGTGGGGTTCGCCCGCCCGGGGCTGGTACCTGCGGCTCGACCCGCGGCGACGGACGCTGTGGTCGACCCTGCGGGGCGGCCCCACGGACCCGCTGCGCTGGCCTCAGTGGACGAACCACGCCTGGCGCCACGACCTGCAAACGGGCCGCACGACCCTGACGGACCTCGGCCCGGGCCTGGTCTTCCGGCTGGCCCTCACCAAGGCCCACACCGCGTTCACCCGCATCCACCCGGACGGCGACGAACTGCTCCTGCTGGACGCCGACGAGGCCGTACGCCGCGTACCCCTCCCCTCCATGGACGGCGCCCCCCGCCGCGGAGGTACACCCTGGGAAGGCGTCCAACGCCGTGCGGTGGCCGCCTCGTTGGCTACCGACTGGGTCGCCGTCACCCGCGGCGGCCACGGCGAAGTTCACGTCATCGACGCCCGAACGGCCTCCGAAACAACCCGCTTGAAGCTGGACACCCCCTTGCACCACGGCGGCCACGCGATGCTGCGCACACGGGACGACGGCGCCGAAGGGGACCCCGTGGGCAGGTGACGGCCGCAGGGCGGCGGCACAACGAGCAGGGACTCGTACGCCATCGCCGACCGCGACGACCGCACCGGCGGACGCCTACGACCACGGCGCCGCCATGGCGCTCGCCCGCACTGCCTCGCGCCTCGAGGGCCATGCCCTGGTGGTGTACGTGTACGACGCCCGGGACTGGCACTGACGAAGACCGGGGCATCACCGCATCCGGGAATGCCTCGGCGCCCTCGGATCAGGCCGTCAGGAACTTCCTGCCCGCGGCCGCGCCCGCCACGGCGTCCGGGCCGCCCTTGCCGATGACAGCGGCCACGTGCTCTTCCGTGATGTCGGCGTCCGCGGCGATCAGCGCGTCGATGGCGTCCTGGGGAGCGGCCGTACCGTCGAGCCCCGGGGCGGTCCGGGTGAACCCGACGATGCGCTCGTGGGTTCTCTCCACGGTCAGGGCGGGCAGGCCCACGCTGTGGAACCCGTCGTCGAGGCCGTACTCGGCGCGCCGCCAGCCGTCGGTGTCGAAGCCGTAGACGAAGCCCACGTAAAGGCCCGTGTCCAAGGTTCGCTGCACCACGGGCTGCCACCAGTCCGGCGCGTCGGCAAGCAGGTCGGTCTCTTCCTCATCGAAGTACTCGGCAGCGGCGCCGTAGTACGTCTGCGAATACTCATGGTCGTGACCGACCAGGACGGCGCGGCCCGCGCCGAGGTGATGCAGATCCAGCCAGTTGCCGCCGCTGTCGTCGAAGTGCCACACGGAGCCGTCGGCGTGGCACGTGCCTCCCCGCCTCCCGGCGGCGCAGACCGCCGCGAACGCTGCCCAGCGGCCGCGCAACTGTCCCGGTGTGGGCAGGCCCAAGGTCACAAGTCCCATGGCGGTCGCCGCCTCTCTGTCATCTGTCGGTCGCCGTCAGGAGATCGCCCGTAACGCTCACACCGCACCTGACGCGCACTCAAAACCGCAGTTCAGGAGCCCTTTCCCACCAGCTTCAGCACCGCCATGCACTCCACATGATGCGTCAGCGGGAAGTTGTTGCCGGACCGGGCGCCGCAGAAGGCCCGCTGCGGCCCGCCGATCACTACCGCGCAGAAGCCGCGCCCGGGGAGCGGGCGAGCTGATGGAGCGCGCGGTGGCGTCAAGGCACACCCGTAGACGGTCACCGGTCGGTGGATCCACCTTCAAAGCTTGAGCACAAATTGCACACACCCTCTCTCCATACTGGCCGCGATGGTCTAGATTGACCGTGCTTCAGATGATCGGACACGGGGTGGACCAATAATGATCTTTAGGTCCAGTTCTTGGAGCCCGGGAGGGGGCTTTGGGTGTGGGGAGCACCCGAGGTTTCGACGGGTTCCCGCACGCCTCGAGAGTCCGGCAGGACATGCGAGTCCACTGCCGTCAGGGCGGGTTGTTCAAGTAGCCCTGAAGTAGCCGGGATGTCATGCGCGGGGGGTGGGAGCCCCCCGGGGGAGGAACAGCGCGGCGCCGGGGGCGGGCCCCCCGAGAGGAGGGACTGCGCGGGGGGCGGGGGCCTCCCGGGGGGAGGAACAGTGTTTGGCGACCACGTCGTACCACTGGGGACCTGGGGGGTTCTGTGCGGCAGGGGGGATTAGTCGGCCCTTTTCCGGCGGCGCGCGGGCGTCTGCCGAATGGGGCGATCAGCCAGCCCACGATCGACTGGGAACAGCGCTACCGCCGTACCGTGATCACCAGCGATACCGTGACCACTGCCTTCGTGGTGGCGGCGATCGGCAACTTCTTCGGGGCCCGGGACGCGGCCAACTGGCACGAGAAGTGGATCATTCTCGCATTCGGCACCGAGCTGCTGGTGCTGGGGGCGCTGGCGGTGAGCCGGTCGTGGTCTCCGGCCGTGCTCGGCCAGGGCGCCGAGGAATTCCGCCGGCTCGGACGCTCGCTGTTCACGGCGACCGTCGTACTGGCACTCGGCGGGATCGCCCTCACCTCGCGCAACATCAAGCTCTGGATCTTCGTCGCGATCCCCGCGATCGCGCTCGTCACCATGACCGCGCGGTATCTGCTCCGCCTTCGGCTGCACAAACAGCGGAAGGAAGGACGGTGCCTGAGACCGGTGCTCGCTGCCGGGAGCCCGGACACCGTGCGCGACCTGATCAGCCGGACCCGCAAGTTCCCGCACCTCGGCTGGCGGGTGGACGGGGTGTGCACGACGGACGGTCGCGGGCTCGACGGTGACCAACTGGACGGAGTGCCGGTCGTCGGCCGGCTGGGGGACGTCGCCAAGCACGTCCGCCACGACGGCTACCGTGTTGTCGCGGTCACACCGGACCCGCACTGGTCACCGGACCGGCTGCAGCGGCTGGCCTGGAACCTCGAAGGCAGCGATGCCGAGATGGTCGTGGCCCCCGTGCTGATGGAGGTGGCCGGCCCGCGGCTGCACGTCGACGCGGTGCTCGGGATCCCTCTGCTGCGGGTCAGCATGCCGGCCTTCACCGGTGGGCGCCGGGCGATCAAAGGGGTCGTCGACCGGATGGCCGCAGCGATCCTGCTGATGCTGTTCGCGCCGCTGATGGTGTTCGTCGCGCTTCTCGTGATGGTGGACAGTCGTGGTGGGGCGCTCTACCGCCAGCGCAGGGTCGGCAAGGACGGCCGTGAGTTCACCATTTTCAAGTTCCGCACCATGGTCGTCGGGGCTCACGGGGCACGTGCCCAGCTGGCCGACCACAACGAGGGTGCAGGCCTGCTGTTCAAGCTCCGCCGGGATCCGCGGGTGACCCGGGTGGGAGCAGTGCTGCGCCGGTACTCGATCGACGAGCTCCCGCAGCTTTTCAACGTGCTCACCGGATCGATGTCGCTCGTCGGTCCGCGGCCTCCGCTACCGGAGGAGACCGCTGCGTACGGCCCGGACATCCGGCGGCGGCTGCTGGTCAAGCCCGGGCTCACCGGCCTGTGGCAGATCAGCGGACGCAGCGACCTGCCATGGGAGGAGGCGGTCCGGCTCGACCTGCGGTACGTGGAGGACTGGTCGCTCGCCCTGGACGCAGTGATCTTGTGGAAGACGCTGCGTGCGGTGTTCTACGGCCAGGGGGCCTACTGATGCGCGGGGGGCTGCAACTCAACGGTCCCGCCCGCGCGCGGACCGCAGGCCGCAAGGGCCTGCCTGGGGGGAGGGACGCGTCATGAGGGTCAGTGTTTTCGGGCTCGGCTACGTGGGCTGTGTGTCGGCCGCGTGCCTGGCCAGCATGGGTCACGAGGTCGTCGGGGTGGACGTGAACCAGGTGAAGGTCGACCTGGTCAACGACGGCAAGGCACCGGTGGTCGAGGAACGGATCGGCGAGCTCATCGCCGAGGTCGTGCGGACCGGGGCGCTCCGCGCCACCGACGACGTCCGCGAGGCGATCATGGACAGCGAGGTGTCGCTGGTCTGCGTGGGCACGCCGTCGGAGCCCAACGGCAGCCTGTGCACTACCTACTTGGAGCGGGTCACCGAGCAGATCGGCGCCGCGCTGGCCGAGCGGGGTGGGCGGCACACCGTCGTGTTCCGCAGCACCATGCTCCCGGGCACCTGCCTGAACCTGCTGGTACCGATTCTGGAGAAGTACGTCGGCGGCACGGCCGGGGTGGACATCGGGGTCGCGGTCAACCCGGAGTTCCTGCGCGAGGGCACGAGCGTGCGGGACTTCTTCGACCCGCCCAAGACCGTCATCGGCGAGCTCGACCCGGCAAGCGGCGATGCGGTGATGGCGCTGTACGACGGCTTGCCCGGCGAGGTGTTCCGGGTGCCGGTCCCGACGGCCGAGGCGATCAAGTACGCGGACAACGCGTTCCACGGCCTCAAGATCGGCTTCGCGAACGAGCTGGGCGCGGTGTGCCAGGCACTCGGGGTGGACTCACACCAGGTGATGGACGTTTTCCTGGCCGACCGCAAGCTGAACATCAGCTCCGCCTACCTGCGGCCCGGCTTCGCCTTTGGTGGCTCCTGCCTGCCCAAGGACCTGCGCAGCCTGGTCCACGCGGCGCAGCGGGCCGACGTCTCGGTGCCCATCCTCGCCCACGTACTGCCCTCCAACTCCGACCATCTGCAGCGCGCTGTGGAGCTGGTCGAGCGCACCGGCAAGCGCCGGGTGGGCCTGTTCGGGCTGTCCTTCAAACCCGGCACCGACGACCTCCGCGAGAGCCCGCTCGTTGAGCTGGCCGAGAGACTCTTCGGCAAGGGGTACGACCTGCGGATCCACGACGCCAACGTGAGCCTTTCCCGGCTGATCGGCGCGAACCGCGAGTACATCGAGACCCGGCTGCCGCACCTCGCGCAGCTGCTCGCGGACTCCGTCGACGAGGTGCTCGAGCACGCCGAGGTGTGCCTGGTCGGGACCAGGGATCCTGCCGTGCTGTCGGCGCTGCCCCATGGCGACGAAGGTCCGGTGCTCATCGACCTCATCCGCCTTCCCGACGCCGAGACGCGTCGGACCGAACCGGGGTACGTGGGCCTTGCTTGGTAACGCAATCAGCAGCGACAGGCCGAACCGGCGCGCGCTGATCCTGGTGGAGAACCTGTCGGTGCCGTTCGACCGGCGAGTGTGGCAGGAGTGCACGACGCTGCGCGACGCGGGCTGGGAAGTGCACGTCATCTGTCCCCGCGGGGAAAAGCGGGACACGGAGCCGGAGGCGGTGATCGACGGGGTGCGGATCCACCGCTACCCGTTGCGCGCGGCCACCGGAGGACCGGCCGGCTACCTGCGGGAGTACGGAACGGCGTTGTGGCACACGGCCCGGCTGGCCCGCAAGGTCGGCCCGGTCGACGTGGTCCACGCCTGCAACCCGCCCGACCTGCTGTTCCTGCCGGCCCTGTGGCTGAAGAGGCGCGGCGCGCGGTTCGTCTTCGACCAGCACGACCTGGTGCCCGAGCTGTACCTGTCCCGGTTCGACCGCGGCGAGGATCTGCTCTACCGCGCCGTGTGCGCGCTGGAACGGCGGACCTACCGGGCCGCGGACGTCGTCCTCGCCACGAACGAGAGCTACCGGGACGTCGCGATGCGCCGTGGCGGCCGACGCCCTGAGGACGTTTTCGTGGTGCGCAGCGCGCCCCAGACCGACCGGTTCCAACCGGTGCCGCCCGAGCCGGAGTTGAAGCGCGGCAAGCCTCATCTGCTGTGCTACCTCGGCGTCATGGGCCCTCAGGACGGCGTCGACTACGCCCTGCGGGCCCTCGCGAAGCTGCGCGACGAGTTCGGGCGGACCGACTGGCATGCGGTGTTCGTCGGCTCCGGCGACGCCTTCGACGCGATGGTGGAGCTGTCCCGGCGGCTCGGGCTCTCCGAGCAGGTGCAGTTCACCGGGCGCATCCCGGACGCCGACCTGGTGCGCTACCTGTCCACCGCGGACGTGTGCCTTTCCCCGGACCCGCGCAATCCGCTCAACGACGTGTCGACCATGAACAAGGTCCTGGAGTACATGGCGATGGGCCGGCCGATCGTCTCGTTCGACCTCCGCGAGGCGCGAGTCTCCGCCGGTGACGCCGCCGTCTACGCGCCCGCCAACGACGAGGCCGAATTCGCGGGGCTCATCGCGCTGCTCCTTGACGATCCGGAGAAGCGGGCCCGGATGGGCAAGATCGGCCAGGAGCGGATCAGCGGACAGCTTTCCTGGCGGAACTCGCAAGCATCGCTGCTCGCCGCCTATGCCGCTGCGTGCCGTGACCACATTCCGGTGTCGGCGGGCGACCCGGTCCGCACAAGGAAGAGGCAGCGCCGTTGAACGATGACACGATCCGCCTGGCCGCGATCGGGCGGATTCTCCGGCGGCGCTGGCGGCTTCTCGCCGTCCTCGCCGTGGTGGGCGCGCTCGTCGGCTACGGCGCCTCGGTGGTGTTCCCGCCGCGTTACGCGGCGTCGGCATCGGTACTGCTGCCGGGGCAGTGGGAGGAGCGCGAGCTGCTGACCCAGGTGGACATCGCGACCAGTTCGACGGTGGTCGACCGCGTGGCCGCCGCTCTCGACTGGAGCGGCGTCAGCGGCACCGAGCTGCGGGATCGAGTGAGCGCCAAGGCCGCCGACGGGAACATCATCAAGATCTCGGGTACGGCCGACACCCCGGAGCGCGCGCAGCAGCTCTCCGACCAGGTGGCCAAGGAACTCGTCGGTTTCGCCGCGCGGATCGCAGGCGGCAGCACCGACTCCGAAGCGGCCACGGTGCCCGAGGCGCTGCGGCAGAAGGTGGAGGAGACCAACCGCCGCATCACCGACCTCGCCGAGGCGGCCGATCCGGGGCAGTCCGTGGAGAGCGTGCAGGCCCGCACCACGCTCGAGAAGCTGCGAACCTCGCTGGAGGAGGCCATGAAGAAGCTGGACGAGGCCAACCCGGCGACCAACCAGGCCGGCATGGTCGTCATGGGGCCGGCGGCCCGGCCGACCGGCGAGGCGCCGCCGACGAGGATGCAGCTCATCGTCGCCGGGGCGCTGCTGTTCTTCCTGGTCGCGGTCATCGGCCATCTCGCCGCCGCACGGATGAATCGCCGACCGCGCACCGAACCGGAGATCGCCGCGGCGCTGGGCTCGGCTGTCCTCGGCACCGTCGACGTGCTTGGCGGACGGGGCGCGCACCGGCCGGAAGGCGGGGGTCCACGAGCCCGGATCCGCCGATTCCTCGGCGTGGACACCCGGTGGGACATGCCGACCCCGCTGAGGTCCGGTGACGAGGCCGGCAGGCGTATCCGCTACCGGCGGGTGTGCGCTCGCCTCCGGGACCAACTGCCCGCCCCCCGGCGGCTGCTGGTTGTCGTACCGGACGACGACGAGATCGCCCGCCGGGCCGCCGATCAGCTCGTCGCCGAGGCCGAGAGCGATCTGCTGCTGCGGGTGGTGGAGGTTTCGGTGGACCGGCCGACGGTGCCGGACCGCGGCACCGAGTCCGGTGCCCTGGTCGTCCTCAGCCCGGGCAACTGGACCGCGGAGGAGCTCGCCGGCATCCCCGAGGCGTGTGCGGACGGCGGGCATGAAGTCGTCGGCATCGTCGTCGCCGGCACGGTGCTGGCCCGTCCGACGCGGTCCGCCGGCCATCCTCCGGACGACGCCACCCCGGCGCTCGCGGTTCGCGGCCACGCGACGGGAGGTTCGGTGTGACGACGAGCACGACTTCGGAGTCGTCGGCAGCCACTCCGCTCTTCGACCTGCAGGCGCTGGTGGTGGCGGTGCGCAGGCGCCGCCGCCTCTGGTGCTCCATGGCGCTCCTTGGGCTGCTGGCCGGCGCGGCGGTGGCGGTCCTGCTGCCGCCGCCGCCGAGCGCGGTGACCAAGGTGCTGGTCGCGCATCGGGAGGACCAGCCGAACGACACCGGGACGCTGATCCGCACCGACGTCGAACTGCTGGGGACCACACGGATCGCCGAAAAGGCCCTGCAGTCCCTCAAGTCATCGGAAAGCCCTGAGGACTTCATGAAGGACTACCGGGGTGCCGGCCTCACCAACAACCTGCTGCAGATCACCGTGGCAGGTGACAGCGACGCGGAAGCGGTGGCCCGGGCCAAAGCGCTGGCCGACGCGTTCGTCGCGGACCATGTGCGGCGGATGCGGCAAACCGCGGAGGCCGAGGCCAAGGCCCTGCTCGACCAGCGTGACCGCATGCAGGACGAGCTCGTACAGGTCAACAAGGACATCGGAGACCGATCGCCGGAGACGGAGAGCGACCCGAGAGCGTCGGCGAGCATCGAGTCGCTCTTCGCCCGCCGGGCCGAACTCACTTCGCGGATCGCGGACTTCAACCAGCGCGCCGAGGAGGCGCGCGTCGGCACGCCCAAGGTCATCGCCAACACGCAGATCGTGGACGCACCGCGCGCGGTGCGGCACTCCCTGCCCAAGGCCGCTGTCACCAATTCCGCGATCGGGCTAGTCCTCGGGCTCGTCGTCGGGCTCGCCCTTGCCGCGATCCGCACGCTGGTGGCGGACCGCCCCGTGCTGCGCCGGGACATCGCGGCGAACCTGGGCGCCTCGGTCATCGCCGAGCTGCCCCGCCGGTCGGGCAAGCTGTGGCAGCGCCGACGGACCCGGGCGGCACGCGAACGGCTCACCGCGCACATGGCCCGCACCGTGCGCGGCTCCGCGGAACCGGTGTCGCTGCTGGAACTGGGCTGTGCGCGCGGCACGAGCGTGATCGCTCTGGACCTCGCCAGGGCACTGGCGGCGGACGGGCCGGTGGTCATCATCGATGGTCTGCCCGGCCTGCAGCTCGCAGGCCGCCGCCCGAAGCCGGGAGACCCGACCGTGGTCAGCGGCGAGCGTGCCGCGGCCGTGTCGCATCAGGAGCGCCGGCTGGGCGTCGGCTCGGTCGCGCCCGGCGCTGCGTGGACCGACCTCCAGTTCCTCGGCACTCAGACCGTGCTTGTCGTGCGTGCCGGGCACGGCAGCGCCGCATGGCTGCACACCGTGGCGCGGCAGCTCGCGGACCAGCGCATTCCGGTGATCGGTGTGGTGCTGATCGACCCCGATCCGCGTGACCGGACCGACGGCACGCTGTGGGACGGGCTGGGCACCGCGCTGCGCGGCCAGAACGAGCGGCCGGCCCGGCAGAACGGTGAGGGTACCTCCCACGCCGTTCAGGCAGTGGGGGAGGGCCGGCTGCGGACGGAGCGGCTGCCGGTGCGGGCCGCACAGGGCCCGGACAACGACCAGGAGGCGCGGTAGGACATGTGCGGCATCGCAGGCACATACCGATGGCCTGACGGCAAGGTCGTGACCGACCGGCTCACCGATACCCTCGCCCACCGCGGTCCGGACGGGGCGGGCCGGTACGGCCACCCCGTCGGTGACGGCGAAGTACAGCTCGGGCACCGCCGGCTGGCCATCATCGACCTGTCCGAGACCGGCGCCCAGCCGATGGTCTCGGGCGGCCTCGCCCTGACGTACAACGGCGAGCTGTACAACGCGCCCGAACTGCGTGCCGAGCTGGCAGCCGCCGGGGTGCGCTTCCGCGGTACTTCCGACACCGAGGTGGTCCTTGAGGCCTGGCGGCGCTGGGGCACGGACTGCCTGCCCCGGCTGCGCGGCATGTTCGCGTTCGGGATCTTCGACGAGCGCACCGGTGAACTGGTGCTGGCCCGTGACCAGTTGGGCATCAAGCCGCTGTTCCTGCTCCGGCGCGGCGCGGGCCTGGTGTTCGCCTCCGAGCTCAAGGCGCTCGCCGCCGCGACCGGCGGGAAGCTGGAGGTGGACCATGCGGCGCTGGTGGCCTCGCTGCTGTACTACTGGGTGCCGGACTCGCGCTGCGCGTTCCGGGAGGCGGAGAAGCTGCCGCCGGGGAGCTGGATGCGGTTCCGGCCCGACGGCCGGGTGGAGCGCGGCCAGTTCTGGAACCTCAAGGACGTCGCCGCGGAGGGCCGGGAGCGGGCGCAGGCCGGCGAGCAGCCGGACATAGCCGCCATCGTCGAGGAGTCGACTCGGCGCCACCTGCTCTCCGACGTACCCGTGGCGACCTTCCTCTCCGGCGGGCTCGACTCCAGCTACCTGACCGCCCTTGCGGCCCGCGACCGACCCGGGATCTCCGCTTACACGATCGGGTTCCGCGCCGAGGACGCCAAGTTCGAGGCGATGCCGGACGACCTGCGCTATGCCCGGCAGGTGGCCGAGCGGTTCGGCGTCGACCTGCATGAGATCGAGATCGCTCCGAATGTGCTCGACCTGCTGCCGCAGATGACGTACCACCTGGACGAGCCGATCGGCGACCCCGCCGCGATCAACACGTTCCTGATCTGCTCGGCCGCCCGGGAGGCCGGGGTGAAGGTGATGCTCTCGGGGATGGGTGCCGACGAGCTGTTTGCCGGTTACCGCAAGCACCTGGCCAACCTGATCGCGCTGCGCTACCAGCGCGTCCCGCGGCCCCTGCGGCGCGGCCTGTCCAGGGCCGTGGACCGGCTGCCGGTCGCCACGGCCCGCCGGGGGTACCGGTCGGTGCGCTTCGCGAAGCGGTTCCTCTCCTTCGCCGATCTGCCGGAGGAGACCGCGTTCCGGCGCAGCTACACCATGTACGACCAGGAAGAGCTGCTCGCCCTGGTCGATCCGGACCTGGCCGGGACGGTCGAGGACGTGCTGACCGAGCATGCGGACATCTACCAGGACAACGACCTCGACGACTTCGTCAACCGCATGTGCCTGGGCGACGCCCGGATGTTCCTGCCGGGCCTGAACCTCGCCTACACGGACCGGTCGAGCATGGCCGCGTCGACCGAGGTGCGGGTGCCGTATGTGGACGTCGAGGTGGTCAAGGCGGCGTTCGCCGTGCCCGGCGATCGCAAGATCGTCGGACGGCAGGGCAAGGCCGTCCTCAAGGAGGCGGCCACTTCGGTCCTGCCCCGGGAGATCGTGTACCGGCCCAAGGGCCTGTTCAGCGCCCCGCTGCGCGCCTGGATGAGCCGGGATCTGGCACCGCTGGTGCGCGAGGTGGTCAACGACGGCGAGCTCGTCCGCTCCGGGCTTCTGCGCCGCGACGCGCTGGCGCGGATGGTCGCCGAGGACGCCGCGGGGCAGCGGGACTTCTCCAAGCATCTGTGGCATGTGCTGACCCTCGAGTACTGGTATCGCGGCGCGACCGCTGGGTCCGGCCAGAGCACTCGGTCAACGGCTTAGGAAATTCAGAGGAGTTGGCGTGAAGCAGGTTGTGCAGAACTACAAGAGCGGCGAGCTGGCGGTGCTCGACGTGCCGGTGCCGGGGTGCAAGCCGGGCGGTGTGCTCGTCCGCAGTGCCTACTCGCTGATATCCACCGGGACCGAGCTCATGAAGGTGTCCGAGGCAGGCATGTCGATGGTGGGCAAGGCCCGCTCACGGCCGGACCAGGTGGCCAAGGTCATGCAGAGCGTGGCCACCAACGGGGTGCCCGCCACCTACCGCAAGGTGATGGGCAAGCTGGACTCCTACACGCCCCTTGGCTACTCGCTGTGCGGGGTGGTCGAGCAGGTGGGCGCCGGCATCGACGACGTGAAGGTCGGCGACCTCGTGGCCTGCGCCGGCAACGAGCACGCGTTGCACGCCGAGCTGAACTGGGTGCCGAAGAACCTCTACGCCCCGGTGCCGGACGGCCTCGCGCCGCGGCACGCGGCCTTCGGCACCGTCGGGTCGATCGCGTTGCAGGGCGTCCGCCAAGGCGAACCGCAGCTCGGTGAAGTGGCACTGGTCATCGGCCTCGGGCTGATCGGGCAGCTGGTGGTGCAGCTCCTCGCCGCCTCGGGAGTCCGCGTCGTCGGCGTCGACCCCGACCCGGTGCGCTGCGAACTGGCCGAGCGTCTGGGCGCCGCGGCCTGCGGCGATCCCGCGTCCGCGGCCGTGGAGTCCGCCGTCGCTGAACTCACCGGCGGTCACGGCGTGGACCAGGTGTACCTGGCGGCTGGCGGCGGCAGCAACCAGCCCGTCGAGCTGGCCGCCCGGCTCTGCCGGGACCGCGGCCGGGTCGTCGACATCGGCAAGTGCCGCCTGGACCTGCCATGGAACGCGTACTACGAGAAGGAGCTCGACGTCCGGTTCTCCCGCAGTTACGGCCCCGGGCGCTACGACCCGGAGTACGAGCTCGAGGGCCGGGACTACCCGATCGGCTACGTGCGCTGGACCGAGCGCCGCAACCTGGCGTGCTTCCTCGATCTCCTCGCCCGCGGCAGCGTCGACGTGGAGCCCCTGGTCTCCCACGTCGCCGACTTCGATGACGCCGTCGAGACGTACCAGAGCCTGAAGGACGGCGATCTGAAGGCCGTGGCCGTGCTGTTCCGGTATCCCGGCCCCGTTGAACACACAGCGGAAGCGGCCGAAGCGGAGGCCCCGGCGATGGCCGTGCCCGCGGTGCGACGCAACGGCGGAGTGTCCGCCCCGGCTCGGGCCGCCAAGACGCCGGTACGCCTTGCGTTCGTCGGCGCGGGCAACTACGCGACGTCGATGCTGCTGCCGCACCTGGCACAGCGCGACGGCGTCGAGTTGTCGACAGTCGTCACCACGACGGCGCTGTCCGCGGCCAACGCGCAGCGGAAGTTCGGCTTCGCCGAGGCGACCACCGATCTCGACGCCGTGCTCGGCGACAAGTCCATCGACGCGGTGTTCGTGGTCACCCGGCACAGCTCGCACGCCGAACTGACCCGGAGAGCGCTCCTTGCCGGCAAGGCGGTGTTCGTGGAGAAGCCTCTGGCCCTCACCGAGGACGAGCTGGCCGGCGTACTCGCGGCGGTGGAGGAGTCCGGCAACGACCGGCTGCAGGTGGGCTTCAACCGCCGGTTCGCGCCGCTGCTGCAGGAGGCCAGAAAGCGGTTCGGCGCCCGGACCGGTCCGGCGAGCCTGCGCTACCTGGTCAACGCGGGCCGGCTGCAGCATGGCAGCTGGTACCTCCAACAGGGCACCGAGGGCTCGCGGTTCGCCGGCGAGGGCGGGCACTTCATCGACACGGCGAGCTGGCTGCTCGAGGCCGACCCGGTCTCGGTGTACGCGGTCGCCCCGTCCGGCAACGAGGACCTTCAGGTCGTGCTGCGCTACCCGGACGGGTCCACCGCCACCATCAGTTACGTCACGACCGGCGCGCCCGGCTTCCCCAAGGAGACGCTGGACCTGGTCGCGGACGGCAAGGTGCTGCGGCTCGACGACTTCGTACGGGCCTCGCTGTATTTGGACGGCAGGGCCGGCCGCAAGAAGTGGGTCAGTTCGCGCCTTCCCAAGGCCCGGGACAAGGGCCAGAACGCCGAACTGGCCGCGTTCATCAAGGCCGTGCGGACCGGCGGGCCGATGCCGGTGCCGCTGGAATCGCTGGTCGCCACCACGGCGGCCACCCTCGCCGTGCAGACCGGCCTGGCCGGTGGTGCGCCGGTGACGTTGGCGGGGGCGCGATGACGATGAGCGCGGGCTGGTATCTGCGACGGCTGTCCCGGATGGGACCGCGGGAGGTCGGCGGCCGGGCGGGCGACGCGGTGCGCAGGCGGCTGTGGCGGTCGGCGCGGCCGGACTGCCCGAGCGTGACCGGCGCCCGGTTCACCGCGGTACTGCCCGCCGGGACGATCGCCGCAGTACCTCCGGACGCCGCGAAACGTCTCATCGCCGAGGCGGACCGGCTGATGTACGGCCACGCCGAGTATTTCGGGGTGGTCCGCGACGACCTGGTCGACCCGGACTGGTGGTGCGACCCGAAGACCGGGCGCCGGGCTCCGTGGGGCTACGCCTTCGACGTGCCGTACCGGAACGAGGACGCGGTCGGGGACATCAAGCAGATCTGGGAACTGTCCCGGCATCAGTACCTCACTCAGCTCGCCGCCGCCTACGCGATCACCGGGGACGAGCGGTACGCCGAGCGAGTGGCCGAGCACCTGCGGTCGTGGTGGGCGGCCAACGCGCCGCTGCGCGGCGTGCACTGGATCAGCGGCATCGAGTTGGGCATCCGGCTGCTGTCCTGGGTGTGGGTCCGCCGGCTGCTCGACGGCTGGCCGGGCGTGGCCGGTCTTTTCGAGGACAACCCGGTGGCGCTGAACCAGATCTGGCACCACCAGCGCTGGCTGGCCGCCTTCCCCAGCCGGGGGTCTTCGGCGAACAACCACGTCATCGCCGAGGCCGCCGGGCAGTTCGCAGCGGCCTGCGCGTTCGGGTGGTTCCCCTCTTCGGCGCGATGGCGGGCCGAGGCGCTGCGGTCCCTTGAGCGGCACCTGCGAAGCAACACCTTCCCCTCCGGCCTCAACCGCGAGCTGGCCACCGAGTATCACGGACTTGTGCTGGAACTCGGCCTGGCCGCGGTGGCCGAGGCGGATGCCGCCGACGTGCCGGTCCCCGCGTCCGTCCGGCTGGTGCTGCTGCGGATGACCGACGCGCTCGCGGCCGTCGTGGACGGCCGGCTACGGCCGCCGCGCCAGGGAGACGCGGACGACGGTCACGGTCTGGTCCTGGACGGCGCGGGCACCGACCGCTGGGCCTCGCTGCTGGCCACCGGGGACGCCGTGTTCGGCCGGCTCACCTGGTGGCCGGCGGTGACCGGCACCGACGTACGCACCCCGCTGCTGGCCGCGCTCATCCGGCCGTACTCGAAAAAGGGAACCGCACCGGCCGTGACCCGCCCGGCGAGCCGACCGGCCCACTTCGCCGACGCGGGGCTCACCATCCTGCGCGGTCCGGAGAAGATCTGGTGCCGCTGCGACGGTGGTCCGCACGGCTTCCTGTCCATCGCCGCGCATGCCCACGCGGACGCGCTGTCCGTGGAGGTCCGGCACGACGGGGTCGATGTGTTCGCCGACCCGGGGACGTTCTGCTACCACGGGCAGCCCGAGTGGCGGCAGTACTTCCGCTCGACCCTCGGCCACAACACCCTGCAGCTGGAAGGCGGTGACCAGTCCATCTCCGGCGGCCCGTTCCTGTGGACCCGGCATGCCAAGAGCCGCGTCCTGGCCGTGGACACATCCGGCGCCTCCGACGGGGGGACGGCCCGCTGGTGCGCCGAGCACGACGGCTACCAGGGCTCCGTGCACCGCCGCCGGGTGGAACTGACCGCCGCGAGCCGGGAGTTGAGGGTCGTCGACGAGGTCCGCGGCCAACACGGCCCGCGCCGGGCCGTGCAGCTGGCGTTCCACCTCGGCCCGGCGATCGCCGCGGACCTGGTGGGGAACCGGGCACAGCTCACCTGGATCCGGGACGGCGAGGGGCGCTCCGCGGTGCTCGACCTGCCCGGGGAGCTGCACTGGCGGGCACATCGCGGCGAGAGTGACCCGCCGCTGGGCTGGTACTCCGCCGGATTCGGGCGCAAGGAACCCTCGACAACGCTGGTCGGCACCGGATTCGCCGACGGCGCGGAGGGCTTCACCACCGTGCTCAGGTTCTGCGGCTAGGGAGGACGCGTGGGGATGAAGTGGCGGAACTGGGCGTTGCCGGCGGCACCGCTGGCGGTGGTCCTGCTGGCGGCGACCGGCTGTACGAGCACGCCGGACGCCCGGCCGGAGCCGACCGACGCGTCCTCCGCGTCCAGGGCGCCCTCCGCGTCCAGGGCGCCCTCCGCGTCCGTGGCACGGGTGTGCGCCAAGCCCGCGGCCGGGCCGGCGAAGGCGCCGGCGGGTGCGGTGACGGTCGACCCCGCGGTGGTCGGTGACCTGGCCAAGAAGACCGAAAGCAGCCCGCCGAACACGACGTTCTGGCTGCGACCGGGCAAACACAGGCTCGTGCCGGAGCAGTACGCCCAGGTCATCCCCAAGAAGGGCAACACCTACCTCGGCGCACCAGGTGCGGTGCTCGACGGCGGCAAAGCCAACCAGTACGCGTTCGGCGGTGAGGCCACCGACGTCACGATCCGCTATCTGACCGTGCAGCATTTCGTCGCGCCGCACGACGAGGGCGTGGTCAACAACGGCTCGAACGACGGGTGGGTGATCGAGCACGCGACGATCCAGAAGAACTCCGGCGCCGGGATGATGGCCGGTGCCCGCCAGAAGATCCGCGCCAACTGCCTGCGCGACAACGGACAGTACGGGATCAACGCATATAAGGACGGCGACTCCATCCGTGACCTGGTGGTCGAGGACAACGAGATCGTCGGCAACAACACCGACGACTGGGAGCGGAAGAAGCCGGGCTGCGGCTGCACCGGTGGCGCCAAGTTCTGGGCCGTGAACGGCGCCGACATCCGCGGCAACTGGGTGCACGACAACCGCGGAACCGGGCTGTGGGCGGACCAGAACAACAACGACTTCCTCTTCGAGGACAACGTGCTCGAGGCCAACGACGGTGCCGCGCTGATGTACGAGACCAGCTACAACGCGGTCATCAGGAACAACACGGTCCGGCGGAACAACTGGGTCGAGAGCCGCAAGCTCGCCGAGCGCGGCGACAACTTCCCGTACGCGACGGTCTATGTGTCCGAGTCCGGAGGAGAACCACGGATCAAGGCCCGCACGGACAAGATCGAGATCTACAGGAACGTGCTGGAGAACAACTGGAACGGGATCACCCTCTGGGAGAACTCCAATCGGTTCTGCAACAGCCCGGCCAACACCTCGACCGGTTACTGCACGTTGCTGGTGAAGGACACCAAGCGCTGCGCGAAGCCGGCGATCGCCACCGCGCCGCTCTACGACGACTGCCGGTGGAAGACCCAGCGGGTGGACATCCACGACAACCGCTTCCTGCTGGACACGTCGGTCGTCAAGTGCAAGGCCGAGTGCGGCCGCATGGCGGTCCTCTCCAACTACGGCACCTATCCGGACTGGTCGCCGTACAAGGCCAAGCGGGTGGCCGAAGCGATCACCCACAAGCAGCACAACCGCTGGCACGACAACGTCTACCGCGGGCCGTGGAACTTCACCGCGGTCGACACGGACCAGAAGCTCGACTCCGGGCAGTGGCAGGGCACGCCGTACCGGCAGGACGCGGGCAGCACCTTCGCCCCACGGGCCGGTGGTTGAGATGGACGGGAGCGTGAAGCCCGGCGTCCTGCCGGGCGGACCGGAAACGGCGCGCACGCGGCCCGGCACCGAACCGGGCGCCGCCGGCACACCGAAGGCCGTCGGGATCGTCTGGGCGCTACTGGCCCTCAACACGCTCGGATCCGCCGGGGCGAAGACCATCGTCCCGCTTCCCCGCTCCCTCATCCAGATGGCCACCATGGGCGCGCTGGCCGCCGCTTTCGCGCTGGCGCTCGCGCTCAATCTCCGGCTGCGCATCCGAGCCAGCGCCTTCGTGTTCCTGCTCACCCTGCTGCTGGTGCCGAGCGTGATCTCCAGCGCGAACCTGGACGTCGGGTTCGGCGCACTGTTCCGCTGTGCCCGGCTGGCTCTGTTCGTCGGCACGCTGTGGCTGCTGAGCCGATGGTGGGACGGCAGCCTGACGTTCGTCCGGCACCACATCCGGATGTACTTCGCGGTGCTCGGGACGGCGGCCGCCGGCCTGGTCATCTCACCGGGTGCGGCCATGCCCGAGACCTACGGCGGCCGGCTTGTCGGCGCGTTGTGGCCGCTCACCCCGCCGCAGATCGGACAGTACGCCGCAGTGATCATCGGGCTCACGGTGCTGCTCGTACTGGGTCGCCGGACCACCAGGGGCAGCGCGGCCGTGGTCATCGTGCCCTCACTCGTACTGCTCGCGTTGACCCATACCCGGACGGCCACGGTCGGCCTGCTCGTCGGCCTTGTGCTGGCGATCGGTTCGCTCGTCCTGAACAGCGCTGCCGCCCGCCGGTTCTTCGCCTGGGCGGTGCTGGTGTCCGCGGTGGCCGCGGTGGGGTTCGCCTCCGCGCTGCAGGCGTGGTTCCTGCGCGGACAGAGCAAGGAGTACTTCACCAGCCTCACCGGCCGGGCCAAGGTCTGGGACGCCCTGCTGGCAGCGCCCCGGACGACTACGGAGCAGGTGTTCGGCGTGGGCCTGGGCGACAAGTCGTTCGGCGGGCTGCCGATCGACAACAGTTGGCTGGCCGTCTACCACGAGCAGGGTCTGATCGGCGTCACCCTCGTCGCGGCGATCCTCATCGTCCTTACCGGCGTCGCGTTGCTGCGACCACCGTCGCTGCCGAGGGCCTGCGCGATCTTCCTGATCAGCTACGTCGCGATCTCGTCATACACCGAGGCCGGCCTCGGTGACGCCTCGGCGTATCTGCTGCATCTGGCCCTGGCCGCCTCGCTGCTCGCGGCACCTGCCGCGGCCACGTCCCTCGCTACGGCCACGCCCCTCACGACGCCCGCAGTCCCGCAACGGCGTATCCCGCGATGGGCCCGGAGGTGACCTTGAGCATGCACGTCCTCGTGGTGCACAACCGCTACTCCTCGGCGCAGCCGAGCGGGGAGAACAGGGTCGTCGACCAGGAAGTGGGGCTGCTGCGCGCGGCCGGCCACCGGGTCGAGGTGTTCGAACGGCGCAGCGACGACATCGCCGGCCGGTCCCTCCGCGGCAAGGCCGCGGTGCCGCTCCTTGTGCCGTGGAACCCGGCGGTCCGCGCGGAGCTCGCCGCCCGGCTGCGCACCTCACGCCCTGACGTGGTGCACATCCACAACGTCTTCCCGCTCCTGTCGCCCGCGGTCCTTGCCGCCTGCGCCGACGCCGGCGTGCCCGCCGTCGCCACGCTGCACAACTACACCCAGGTCTGCCCGCCCGGCACGCTGCACAGGGATGGCCGGCCGTGCACCGACTGCGTCGGGTCGAAGGTGTCGCTGCCCGCCGTCCGGCACGGCTGCTACCGGAACTCCCGCCTCGCGACGGTGCCGCTCGCGGTCAGCCTGACGGTCAACCGGCGGCGGTGGTGGTCCGGCGTGGAGCGGTTCTTCTGCATCTCCACGGCGCAACGCGACGTCCTGGTCCGGTCCGGCATGCCGGCCGAGCTGCTGACGGTGAAGCACAACTTCGTGCCGGAGCCGGGCGCCTGCCGAACGGGCGCCGGCGAGCATGTGCTCTTCCTCGGCCGGCTCGCGGAGGCCAAAGGCGTACGGCTGCTCATGGCCGCGTGGGACGACATCGCCGCGGACGGCGGTGTGGGCGTGCCCCTCGTGATCGCCGGCGCGGGGCCACTGGAGCGAGAGGTGACCGCCTGGGCGGCGGGCCGGGACGACGTGCGCCACGTCGGCCTGCTCGACCCGGCTCAGTGCCGGCAGGCCGTCGCACGGTCGGTCGCCCTGGTGGCTCCCTCGTTGGTCCTGGAGACGTTCGGCCTGGTGGTGGCGGAGGCGATGGCGGCGGGGGTCCCGGCCGTCGCCGCCGGTCACGGCGGCTTCACCGAACTCGTCGAGGACGGGGTGACCGGGTTGCTGCACCGGCCGGGCGATCCCGCCTCGCTCGTGTCCTGCCTGCGCCGGGTCACGGCCGAGCCGGCCCGCAACCGGGAGATGGGACAGGCGGCCCGGCGCCGTTACGAGCAGAGTTTCAGCCCGGATGTAGGGCTGGAGCGCCTGGTGGATGAGTACCGCACCGCGATCGCGGGTCGGTCCGGCGGCGGGGACAGCCCGCCGCCGTTGGGGGACGGAAACACTGGCTCGCGGCGGGGGCACCCGCGCGAGCGGGATGGGGGCAGTAGATGACACGATGCCGACTCTGCGGCTCGGCGGCGCTGGCGAGCGTCGTCGATCTGGGGGCGACCCCGCCGTGTGAGAGCTTTCTCGCCGCGGACCAACTGGATCAACCGGAGCCGGCGTACCCGCTGCATCTGCGGGTCTGCACCGACTGCTGGCTCGCGCAGATCCCTCCGCTGATCACGCCGGAGGAGACGTTCAAGGAGTACGCGTACTTCTCCTCGTACTCGACCTCCTGGGTGGAGCACGCGCACACGTACGTCGCCGACGCCGTACAGCGCCTTGCTCTCGGCCCCGACGCCTTCGTGGTCGAGGTCGCGAGCAACGACGGGTACCTGCTGAGGCACATGGTGGACCGCGGGATCCGCTGCCTCGGCATCGAGCCGTCGGTGAACGTCGGCGCCGCGGCGCGCGAGGCGGGTGTGCCCACGCTCACGGAGTTCCTGAGCCCGGACACCGGCTCGGCCGTCCGCGCCGAGCACGGCCCGGCGAACCTGGTCGTGGCCAACAACGTGTACGCGCACATCCCCGACGTGGTCGGGTTCACCCGGGGGCTGCGCGCCTTGGTCGCCGACGACGGCTGGGTCTCCATCGAGGTGCAGCACCTGCTGACCCTGATCGAGGAGAACCAGTACGACACGATCTACCACGAGCACTTCCAGTACTACACGGTCGCCGCCGCGATCCGGGCCCTGGCGAGCGGCGGACTCGCGCTCGTGGACGTCGAGTTGCTGCCCACGCACGGCGGCTCCATCCGGCTGTGGACCCGGCCGGCCGAGGTGGCCGGCGAGCCGACCCGGCGGGTGGCCGATGTGCTGGCCCGGGAGAAGGCCGCCGGGCTGCAGGAGCTGTCCGGGTACGCCGAGTTCTCCGCCCGGGTGGCCAAGGTGCGCCGGGATCTGCTGCGGTTCCTCATCGAGGCGGCCGAGCGCGGCGAGACGGTCGTCGGCTACGGCGCCCCGGGCAAGGGCAACACCCTGCTCAACCACTGCGGCATCCGGCCCGACCTCCTCCCGTACACGGTCGACCGCAACCCCTACAAGCACGGCAGGTTCACGCCGGGCACCCGCATCCCGATTCTGCCGCCCGAGCAGATCGCCGCCGACAAGCCGGACTACATCCTCGTCCTCCCGTGGAACCTGCGGGCCGAGCTGGTCGAGCAGCTGTCCTTCGTGCACGACTGGGGCGGCCGGCTGGTCTTTCCCATACCGGAACTGAGCATTGTCGAGGTCAAGGCATGAAGGTCGTTCTGTTCTGCGGCGGTTACGGGATGCGGATGCGGAGCGGTGCCGCAGACGACGTGCCGAAGCCGATGGCGATGGTCGGCCCGCGGCCGCTGATCTGGCACGTCATGCGCTACTACGCGCACTTCGGGCACACGGAGTTCATCCTGTGCCTCGGGTACGGGGCTCACCACATCAAGGACTTCTTCCTCAACTACGAGGAGACGGTGTCCAACGACTTCGTGCTGCGGGGCGGGCGGACCGAGCTGCTGTCCACCGACATCGCCGACTGGACCATCACGTTCGCGCAGACCGGCATCGAGTCGCCGATCGGGGAGCGGCTGCGCCGGGTGCGGCACCACCTGGACGGCGACGAGATGTTCCTCGCCAACTACGCCGACGTGCTCACCGACGCCCCGCTGCCGGAGATGATCGACCGGTTCGCCCGGCGCGACGCCGGTGCGTCGATGATGGTGGTGCCGCCGCAGTCCTCGTTCCACTGCGTGGACCTGGGCGAGGACGGCCTGGTGGGGGGCATCACCGCGGTGAGCGACATGCCGCTGTGGGAGAACGGCGGCTACTTCGTGCTCCGCCAGGAGGTCTTCGACCACATCCCGGAGAACGGGGACCTGGTCGCCGACGGATGCGCCCAACTGGCCAAGCGCGGCCGGCTGGTGGCGCACCAGCACCGCGGCTTCTGGAAGCCGACCGACACTGTGAAGGAGCGGGCCGCGCTCGACGACGCCTACGCCCGGGGCGACCGCCCGTGGGCCGTGTGGGAACGGGACGGCGCAGGGGCCGGCCTCCAGGGTGCGACCGGCGGCAGCAACGGCTCCGGAGTGAGAGCGTGATCCGGCTCGGGGCCGGGCGCCTGGACCGGATCGTCGCGGTGGGCGCGCACTGCGACGACATCGCCATCGGCGCCGGCGGCACGCTGCTGACGATGTGCCTCGCACACCCGGGTACCCGCGTCGACGCGCTTGTGCTCTCCGGCGGTGGCAGCGAGCGGGAGCAGGAGGAGCAGGCCGCGCTCGCCGCCTTCTGCCCGGGCGCCGACCTGCGGCTGACCGTGCACAAGCTGCCGGACGGCCGACTGCCCGCGCACTGGGACGAGGCCAAGGCCGCGGTCGAGGAACTGCGCGAGCAGGCCGAGCCGGATCTCGTACTGGCCCCGCGCACCGAGGACGCGCACCAGGATCACCGCGGCCTGGCGAAGCTGGTCACCACCGCGTTCCGCGACCACCTCGTGCTCGGCTACGAGATCGTCAAGTGGGACGGCGATCTCGGCCGTATGGCGGCGTACCAGCCGCTGTCGCCGGAGATCGCCGAACAGAAGGTGCGCCTTCTGCAGGAGCACTACCCCTCGCAGCGGCACCGGCCCTGGTACGACCGGGAGGCCTTCCTCGGCCTTGCGCGGATCCGCGGCATCGAATGCCACGCGCGCTACGCCGAGGCGTTCGCCGTCACCAAACTCACGCTCGATCTGGGGGACTGAACCTTGCGCGTACTGCTGACCGGACACCAGGGCTACCTGGGCACCGTGATGGCACCGGTCCTCGCGGCCGCCGGGCACGAGGTCGTCGGCCTCGACGCCGGCCTCTTCGCCGACTGCGTCCTCGGCCCGCCACCCGCGGACCCGCCCGGGCATCAAGTGGACCTGCGCGACGTCACGGCCGAACACGTGGCCGGGGTGGACGCCGTGATCCACCTGGCCGCGCTGTCCAACGACCCGCTGGGATCGCTGGCGCCGGACCTCACCTACGACATCAACCACCACGCCTCCGTACGCCTTGCCCGGCTGGCCCGCGACGCCGGAGTGCGGCGCTTCCTGTACGCGTCGACCTGCTCGGTCTACGGCGCCGCCGGTGGTGACGGCCTGGTGGGCGAGGAGGCTCC
The DNA here is from genome assembly GCF_000716805.1 of Streptomyces yerevanensis. Classification (NCBI taxonomy): domain Bacteria; kingdom Bacillati; phylum Actinomycetota; class Actinomycetes; order Kitasatosporales; family Streptomycetaceae; genus Streptomyces; species Streptomyces yerevanensis. The sequence goes on from NZ_JNWJ01000004.1 coordinate 91,687, forward strand.
ACTGCGCCCGGTGACGCCGTACGCGGAGTCCAAGGTGCGGGTGGAGGACGACCTGCACGCGCTGGCCGACGGCGACTTCAGCCCGGTGTTCATGCGCAACGCCACCGCCTTCGGCTACTCGCCCCGGCTGCGCGCCGACATCGTGCTGAACAACCTGGTGGGCCACGCGCTCCTGTCCGGCGAGGTGCGGGTGCTCTCCGACGGCACCCCCTGGCGCCCGCTGGCGCACGCCGCCGACATCGCACGGGCCTTCGCGGCCGCGCTGACCGCACCGCGGGAAGCGGTGCACGACCGGGCGTTCAACATCGGCAGCGAGATCAACAACGTCACGGTCGCCGAGATCGCCGAGCAGGTCGCCGAGGCGGTACCCGGCTCACAGGTGGTGACCACCGGGGAGAACGGTGCCGATCCACGGTCGTACCGGGTGGACTTCTCCCGGTTCCGCGCCGCGGTACCCGGCTTCGACTGCGAGTGGACCGTGAAGCAGGGCGCGCTCGAACTCGCCGACGCCTACCGGAAACACGGGCTGACGCGGGAGGACTTCGAGCGACGCTTCACCCGCCTTGCCGTGCTGCGCGCGGCGTCCGACGCCGGCACCGTCGACGACACCTTGCGGCGGCGCCGATGACGGCGGCCGGCGAACAGCCGATGACCACGCCCGGCGAGGAGATGCACGCGCTGGTGGAGCGGCTGTACCCGCTGTGCCGGAGCATCACCGGCGACGGTGTGCGCGCCACCCTGGAGATCGTCGGCGAGTACGTCCCGCTGCAGGTGCACGAGGTGCCGACCGGGACTCAGGTGCTCGACTGGACGGTGCCGCAGGAGTGGAACATCCGGGACGCGTACATCGCCGACACCGCCGGCAACCGGGTCGTCGACTTCGCCGCGTCCAGCCTGCACGTGCTCGGCTACAGCGTGCCGGTGTCGGCGACCATGCGGCTGGCCGAGCTGCGCGAACACCTGCACACCCTGCCGGACCACCCGAACTGGGTCCCGTACCGCACGAGTTACTACAAGCCGGAATGGGGATTCTGCCTGGCCCAGGAGACCCTGGACGCGATGCCGGACGGCGACTACGAGGTCCGTATCGACTCCACCCTCGCCGACGGCCATCTCACTTACGCCGAGCACGTGGTCCCGGGGCAGGTCCCGGACGAGGTGATCGTCTCCTGCCACGTCTGCCACCCGTCGCTGGCCAACGACAACCTGGCCGGCATCGCGGTGGCGACGTTCCTGGCCCGGGCGCTGGCCCGGCAAACGCCGTACTACACCTACCGGTTCATCTTCGCGCCCGGCACCATCGGGGCGATCACCTGGCTGGCCCGCAACGCGGAGCGGGTGGAACGGGTCAAGCACGGCCTGGTGCTGGCCTGCGCAGGCGACCCGGGCCAACTGACGTACAAGCAGAGCAGGCGCGGCGACGCGGAGATCGACCGGGTGATGCGGCACGTGCTGGCCGCCTCCGAACGCCCGCACCGCGTCACCGAGTTCACTCCGTACGGCTACGACGAACGGCAGTTCTGCTCACCCGGGTTCGATCTCGGCGTGGGCTCGCTCAGCCGGACCCCGTACGCCGGCTACCCCGAGTACCACACCTCGGCGGACAACCCGGACTTCGTCTCCCCGGAGGCAATGGCGGACACGCTCGCCGTCTGCCGCGAGGCATTCGCCGTCCTCGACCGCAACCGGCAGTACGTCAACCTCAGCCCCTACGGCGAACCGCAGCTGGGCCGGCGCGGCTTGTACGACGCGCTCGGCGGCCGCAGCGACACCAAGCAGGCCCAGATGGCCATGCTCTGGGTGCTCAACCTCTCCGACGGCGAGCACAGTCTGCTGGACGTCGCCGAGCGGTCCGGGCTGCCGTTCGACACCGTCGCCGTCGCGGCCGGAGCCCTGCACGGCGCCGGGCTGATCAAGGCATGACGGCGATGACCACCGAGGGGGAGAGGACGAGACCGAAGGCGGCGAACGCCAGGCGGGCCGTCGTCGGGCGGCTGTCCTGGGGACTGGCCGACCAAGCGGCCTCCAGCATGGGCAACTTCGTGGTGGGCATCTACGTGGCCCGCTCGCTGGGCGTGACCGCGTTCGGCGTGTTCAGCCTTGCCTGGGTGACCTACGGCGTGGTGCTCAACGTCTCCCGCGGACTGGCCACCGATCCGCTCATGGTCCGCTTCAGCGACGTGTCGGACGCGGCCTGGCGCGGGGCGGTGGCCCGGTCGTCGGGTACCGCGCTCGGCGCCGGTGCCGCCCTCGGCGCGGCGTGTCTGGTGGTCGGCCTTGCCCTCGGCGGCCGTATGGGGCCCGCGTTCGCCTGCCTCGGCGTCGTCCTGCCGGGGCTGCTGCTGCAGGACGCGTGGCGGTTCGCGTTCTTCGCCGCCGGCGCCGGGCGGAAGGCGTTCGTCAACGACCTCGTGTGGGGCGTCGCGCTCGTCCCCGCCATGGTGGTGGCGGCGCACGTGGGCAGCGTGGCCGCCTTCGTACTCGCTTGGGGCGGATCCGCCGCGGTGGCCGCCGTGTGCGGCTGCTTCCAGTCCCGCATCCGGCCCCGTCTGACCGGTGCGCGCGAGTGGCTTCGCGCGCACCGCGACCTCGGCTACCGGTACCTCGTCGAGAACGTCAGCAACAGCGGCGCGGGCCAGCTGCGAGCGTATGGGCTCGGCGCGATCGTCGGCGTCAGCGCGGTGGGGGTGGTCCGGGGCGCCGAACTTCTGCTCGGCCCGTTCACGGCTGTGCTGATGGGGCTGTCTCTGGTCACCGTCGCGGAGGCGGCACGGGTACTGCGGCGGACCCCGCAGCGGCTGGGTAAGTTCTGCCTCCTCCTCGGCGGCGGACAGGCCGTCGCCGCGCTGCTCTGGGGCGGGGCGCTGCTGCTGGTGCCGGACCGGGGCGGCGAGTTCGTGCTCGGCGGCGTGTGGAGCTCTGCCTCGGACCTCATCGTGCCGGTCACGCTCGGCGTCGCGGGTGCCGGTCTCGGCACCGGCGCGGCGGCCGGGCTGCGCGCGCTCGGCGCGGCTCGGCGCAGCCTGCGCAGCCAGCTGATCGCCTCCGCCTGTTACGTCATCGGCGGGCTCGGCGGCGCGGCCGCGGCCGGCACGGCCGGCTCGGCCTGGGGCGTCGCCGCCGCGACCGTCTGCGGCTCGGCCGCGTGGTGGCTGCAGCTGCGCTCCGTCCTGCGCGAGCGTCATCAGAACCCCATCCCCGAAGTGAGGACGTCATGACCGCCCATCCCCGGCTGAGCATCGGCCTGCCCGTGTACAACGGCGAGGAGTACCTCGCCGAGGCGCTGGACGCCCTGCTCGGCCAGACCTACGAGGACTTCGAGCTGGTCATCTCCGACAACGCCTCGGCCGACGGAACCCAGGACATCTGCCGCAAGTACGCCGCGCAGGACTCCCGCATCCGGTACATCCGCCTGTCGCGGAACATCGGCGCCGCACCGAACCACAACTACGTGTTCACCGAGTGCCGCGGCGAGCTGTTCAAGTGGGCCTCGCATGACGACCTTTACGCCCGCGACCTGCTGCGGCGCTGCGTGGAGGCGCTGGACGAGCGGCCAGAGGTGATCCTCGCGCACGCCGACCAGGCGGTCATCGACGAGGACGGCCAGGTGAAGGTCCCGTACGAGTACACGCTCGCCACCGCCTCGCCGCATGCACCGGAGCGGTTCCGCAGCATGCTGTTCGAGCCCGGCGGCGACGACTTCTACGGGGTGATGCGGGCCGACGTGCTGCGCCGGGTGAAGCCGCACGACAGCTACCACCACGCGGACCGCACGTTCGTCGCCGAGATCGGCCTGCACGGGCCCTTCCACCAGGTGCCGGAGCTGCTGTATTTCCGCCGCGACCACCCCAGCCGCGCCGAGCGGGCGAATCCCGGCAAGCGCTCCCGGTGCGTCAACCTGGACCCGCGCCGGGCGGGCCCGCTGCACCCGACGCCCCGGCTGCTCGCCGAGTACGTCTGGGGCTTCGTCTCGGCGATCCGGCGGGCGCCGTTGTCCTCGGCCGAACGGCGCGCGTGCTACGGCCACCTGGCCGCATGGATGACCAGCCGGGCCCGGCCGGGCGCCGGTGAGCGGGTCGAGGACCGCGCCCCGGTCGACCCGGCCAAGCTCACCGTCTCCGTCGACGCCCTGGTCGCCGGACGTGAGGGGAGGCAGGCATGACGTCCGGACACGAAACTCCGGTGCGCGTCGGGGTGTTCGGCCTGCTCGGCTCCGGCAACCTCGGCAACGACGGGTCTCTCGAGGCCGTCCTCGGCTACCTCCGCGCCGAGCACCCGGAGGCGGTCGTGGACGCGCTGTGCGGCGGACCCGAGGTCGTCGCGGCCCGGTACGGGATCCCCGCGACGCGGCTGCACTGGTACCGCGGGGAGTACCGGACCGCGTCGCGTGCGGGCGCGATCGCGGCGAAGGGTCTGGGCAAACTCGTCGACGCCGTCCGCACCGCTGCCTGGGTGCGCCGGCACGACGTGGTGATCGTGCCTGGCATGGGCGTCCTGGAGGCCACGCTGCCGCTGCGGCCGTGGGGCTTCCCGTACTCGCTGTTCCTGCTCTGCGCATCCGGCCGGCTGTTCGACACCCGGGTCGCGCTGGTCGGTGTCGGCGCCGCCCCGATCGGCAACCGGCCGACCCGGGCCCTGGTGCGCTGGTCGGCGCGGCTGGCCACGTACCGCTCGTACCGGGACACCCTGTCCCGCGACGCGATGCGGGCGATGGGCGTCGACACCGCGCGCGACGAGGTCTACCCGGACCTCGCCTTCGCCCTGCCGACGCCGACGGCGAGCGCGCCCTCAGACCAGGCCCTGAGCCCGTCGGGTCCGGTCTGCGTCGGCGTCATGGACTTCCACGGCGGCAACGACGACCGTGCCCGGGCCGAGGAGATCCACCGGCGCTACCTCGACGGGACAACTCGCTTTGTCCGCACGCTGGTTCAGGACGGCAGGCCGGTCCGGCTGCTCACCGGCGACGAGTGCGACGCACCGGTGGTCGCCGCGATCCTCGACGCGGTGGACTCGCCGCTGGTCACCGCCGCCGAGGCGGCCTCGCTGGCCGACCTGATGAAGGAGACGGCGGCTGCCGACACCGTGGTGGCGACCCGGTACCACAACCTGATCTGCGCCCTGAAGGTCGGCACGCCGACGCTCGCACTCAGCTATGCGGCGAAAAGCGACGCGCTCATGGACCGGATGGGCCTTGCCGCGTACTGCCACCCGGCCCGCGAGGTCGACGCCGACCGGCTGCTCGAACAGTTCCGGACGCTGGAGAAGCGATCGGCGGAGCTGCGTCGGACCCTCACCGAGCGGAACCTGGTCGCCGCCCGGCAACTCGAGGACCAGTTCGCCGCCTTGACCGCGGCCCTGTTCCCGGCGACCGACCACACCCACGCGCACGCCCACGCTCGGCAGGAGGCTCCATGAAAGCGACCGAAGTCCCGGAGATCGCCGGCGCGTACCTGTTCGAGCCGACGCCGTACGCCGACGAGCGCGGCTTCTTCTGCCGCACCTTCGACGCCGACGTGATCCGCTCGGTGGGCCTCGACCCGGATGCCTTCGTCCAGGACAGCCTGTCCCGCTCGGTCCGGGGCGTGCTGCGCGGCCTGCACCTGCGCTCCGGCGCCGGCGAGGCCAAGCTGGTGCGGTGCTCGTACGGGAGGATCTTCGACGTCGTCGTGGACCTGCGGCCGGACTCGCCGACCTACCTGGGCCGGGCCTTCTTCGAGCTGTCCGACGAGACGCAGGTGACCCTGTACATCCCGGCGGGGTGCGCGCACGGCTTCCAGGCGCTGACCGAAACCGCCGACACCTCGTACCGGATCGACCGCCCGCACGATCCGGCCGAGGACGTGACGATCGCCTTCGACGACCCGGAGCTCGCCATTCCCTGGCCGCTGCCGGTCACATCGATGTCCCAGCGGGACCGGGAGGCGCCGAGCCTCGCCGAGGTCCTGAAGCAAAGAGAGAAGTGAGGGACGGCGTGGACACCGAACACACCGAAGAGACCGAGGAGTTCCTTCTGCCCCGGTCGCGGATGGCGAACGAGCGGCTGCACGCCATGATCCCCGGGGGCGCGCACACCTACGCCAAGGGCGACGACCAGTACCCCGAGAACCTGGCCCCGGTCATCAGCCACGGCCACGGTGCCCACGTGTGGGACATCGACGGCAACCGCTACATCGAGTACGGCTCCGGCCTGCGGTCGGTCAGCCTCGGCCATGCCCACCCACGCGTGCTCGAGGCGGTGCGGCGGGAACTCGACCGCGGCAGCAACTTCGTCCGGCCGTCCATCGTGGAGGTCGAGGCCGCGGAACGCTTCCTGGCCACGGTGCCGACCGCCGAGATGGTGAAGTTCGCGAAGAACGGCTCCGACGCCACCACCGCCGCGGTGCGCCTCGCCCGCGCCGCCACCGGGCGCCCGCGGGTGGCCGTCTGCGGCGACCATCCGTTCTTCTCCGTCGACGACTGGTTCATCGGCACCACGCCGATGTCCGCGGGCATTCCGGAGGCGACCACCGACCTCACCGTGGCGTTCCCATACGGGGACTTGACCGCCACGGAGGAGCTGCTCAACCGCTACCCGAACGAGGTCGCCTGCCTGATCCTCGAACCCGCCGGCCACACCGAGCCGCCGCCCGGGTACCTCGCAGGGCTGCGCGAGCTGGCCGACCGGCACGGCTGCGTACTGATCTTCGATGAGATGATCACCGGCTTCCGCTGGTCCGAGGCGGGCGCTCAGGGCCTGTACGGCGTCGTCCCCGACCTCTCCACGTTCGGCAAGGCACTGGGCAACGGATTCGCCGTCTCCGCGCTGGCCGGGCGCCGCGACCTGATGGAGCGGGGCGGGCTGCGTCACTCCGGCGACCGGGTGTTCCTGCTGTCCACCACGCACGGTGCGGAAACGCACTCCCTGGCAGCCGCGATGGCCGTGCTCACCACCTACGTCGAGGAGGGCGTCACCGCGCGGCTGCACGCCCTCGGCGAGCGGTTGGCGGCCGGTGTCCGCGACGCCGCGGCGAGCATGGGCGTCGGCGACCACGTCGTCGTCCGGGGCCGGGCCAGCAACCTGGTCTTCGCCACCCTCGACGAAAACGGGCAGCCGTCGCAGCAGTACCGCACCCTGTTCCTGCGCCGGCTCCTCGCGGGCGGGGTGCTGGCCCCGTCGTTCGTGGTGAGCAGCGCGCTCGACGACGCCGACATCGACCGCACCGTCGACGTGGTGGCCCAGGCATGCGCGGTGTACCGGAAGGCGCTGGACGCCGCCGACCCCACCCCCTGGCTGGCCGGGCGACCGGTGAAGCCCGTGTTCCGCCGCTTGGCGTGACATGACGTGACGTGACGTCAGCGATGCTCCCGCCGACCGGCGTCGGCCATCCGATCGACCAACCGGTCAGCCATCCGGTCGACCAACCGGTCAGCCATCCGGTCGACCAGCCAGGCGGTCGCCGGGACCACCGCCAGCGCGGTGCACCAGCCGCCGAGGACGTCGGTCGGGTAGTGCGCGCTCAGGGCGACCTGCGCCCAGCCCATGGCGCCGCCGGCAACCAGCGCCGCGGCGAGCACGAGTGACGTGCCGGCCCTCCTGCCGAAGCCGAGCCGGCCGGTCGCGAGCAGCGCCACCACGAGGGCGAACGCGGTGAGGAAGGCGGTGTGCCCGCTCGGATAGGACAGATTGCCGTCGCCGTGGATGGTGCGTCCCACCAGGGGCTTGAGCAGCGTCGTCGTCGCCACGGTCATGCCGGCACCTGCGACGATGAGCACCGCCGCGCGAGGCCACCGAAGCAGCAGGCAGCCCGTCACGGTGGCCACGACCAGCACCGCCGCTCCTGCGGGCTCCCCCAGGAAGTCCGTGGCCAGAGCGACGTTCCGCCAGGGCGGCCGCACACTGTCCGCCGTCGGCTGGATGATCCACCTGTCCAGCCTGCCGGACTCGCTGTGGCCGGCGTACAGCACCCCGAGCACGACGACCACCAGCGCGGCAAGGGCCGCAATCAGCCCGAGCCACACGCGCAGCAATGGGGGCAGCACCGCGGGCGCCGACCGGCCGGTCACACGCCCACCGCGTCCGGTCGGCCTGCGGTCCCAGTGGAAGCCCGCGCTTCGTCACCGAACTCGACCGCGCCGCGACCCCCTACTTGGTGGCCAGCGAGCCGAACACCCCGCTCATGACCGTCAGATGTACGGGCTGGGCTGGGCTCGGCTGGACCGAGCCAGATGGCAAACACGTCAAGCGCGAACTGGGCTGGGCCGACTGCCAGGCCCGCTCCGGTCAGGCGATCCGACGCCACTGACACCGGTCGACGTGGCCTTCGGCTTCTGCCGACGCCAACTCCCCACCACCAAGCCCCCCTTTGTGTCTGACTTGGCCCACGCGGGAGCCAATCAGTCGCTCCTTGCCACCCTAACCAACCAGGCGGTCGCAGCACACCGCCGTCGGAAACACGATCAGGAAGTAGGGAGAGGCCATGTGGTGAGCGGATCGGTGGTGGGTTTGGAGGAGCCTGTGCCCGGTTCGACGGTGATGGCAAGTGAGGCGGCGGTATCGGGCGGGGGGAGGGACACGGTCTGGAAGCCGGCTTTGGCGGGGAGGAGTCCGGCGGGGCGGACTTCGTCCTTGGGGGCGGCGTACCACAACTGATAGGTCCTGTCGGAGGGCAGGGGAGCGAGGTCCTGGCAGAAGTAGGCGGCCTGGTTCAGGTGGCGTGAGACCACGACGGTGCCGGAGCCGCCGTAGGCCATGCCCTTTTTGACGAAAGTGGTGTCGGGAGCCGCAAGGAGCCGAGCAAGGTCGGCGGCGTGGCTCTCGGCTTCCTGGCGTGTCTCCCGCGTCTCCTGGTGCTGCCAGACCGCGAGGCCGCCGAGCGCGGCGGCCGCGGTCAGACTGGCGGCCAGCGCGAGACGCAGCAGACGTGACAGGGATCGCCGGCTGAGGCGCTCGTCCGCCTGGCCGGGGAGCGTCGGTGGAAACTGCGGAGTCCGGGCCACCTCGGCGAGGACACGTTCTTTCAGACTCGGCGGCGGGGTGCGGGCCGCTGCGAGGGCGAGCCAGGCCGCGGCCTCCTGCTGGCGGGCGGTCTCGTGGGCACAGTCGGGGCAGTCGGCGACGTGTCGCCGGAACGCCTCCCGCTCCTCCCGGGTGAGGGCGTCCGCCGCATAGGCACCGGCGAGGTCGTGCGGGTCGGCTGTGCTCACGACGGAGCTCCCAGGCAGTGCCGCAGGCGGGTCAGTGCCCTGCGCAGGCGGCTCTTGACGGTACCGAGCGGCAGGGACAGCGCCGAAGCGATCTCGGTATGGGTCAGGCCCCGGTAGTAAGCGAGCAGTACCGGCTGCCGCAGATCGGCGGTGAGCTCCTTCAGGCAGGAGCGGACTTGTTCGCGTTCCTCGAGCGTCTCCACCGTCTCCACGACATCGTCGAAGGCGGGAGTCGACTCGTGCTGGGAGACGGCGCGCTCGCGTTCAGCGGACCTCCGCGCAGTGCGGACGCTGTCCACGGCGCGATGGTGGGCGATGGTCATCATCCAGGTCATGGCGTGCCCGCTCTCGGGCCGGTAGCGGGGGGCACTCTGCCAGACCTCCAGCATGACCTCCTGGGCGACCTCCTCGGCGCGTGCAGGGTCCTGCAGGACCCTGCACGCGATTCCGTAGATCGGACCGACGGCCACGTCGTACAACCGGGTGAAGGCGTCCTGACTGCCGGCAGCGACGGACACCAACAGTCGATCCGTCTCGGATGTGCCGATGTGTCGGGCCCCGCGGGCCTGCCGCTTCGCCACACCCTCTCCCGCCTGCCCGCCTGCCCGCCTGCCTCAATCCGCCCTGCTGGTTCACCCGCCCTCCCCTACAGTGTCCGAGGCCCAGCCGCCGTCCGCATCCCGCAGTGGGGCGGATTATTCGGCTGTCCAGGAGCCCGGTGACGGCCGACTCGGGCCTGCGGTCGTGGTGTCACCGGCCCAGGTTTCGTCCTCCTGACGCCGGTGGCGCACCCGAGGGCCCGGCGCGGGCACCGGTGGTGCGGAGCGGGCGGCCCGGGAGCCGGCGGCGACTGGCCTGTCGGGATCGAGCACGCCCTCGCCGTAGAGGGCCCGTACCCAGTTGGCCTGGTAGACGGTGTCGAGGTAACGCTCGCCGAGGTCCGGGGCGATGGCCACCGCAGTCAGGCCACGCGTGTCATGCAGAGCCAGCCAGCCCATCGCGCCGCTGACTACGGTGCCGGTGGAGCCGCCGAACAGGAAGCCGCGTCGGGCCAGGCGGTGGCAGGCGCGGATGCTGTCCGCCTCCTCGACGTGCACCGCCTCGTCGACGAAGGATTCGTCGAGCAACGGAGGGCACATGCTCATGCCCAGACCGGGAAGCAGCCGACGTCCCAGAGCACCGCCGAAGGTCACCGAGCCGACGCTGTCCACCGCGACGATCCGGACCGGCCGGTGCCACTCCCGGAAGTAGCGCGCGCAACCCATCAGTGTCCCGGTGGTTCCGGCCCCGACGAACAGCACGTCCAGCCCTGGGAACGAGCGGGCTATCGCCGGGGCCGTCCTGAGGTAGTGCGCCTTCCAGTTGCCCGGGTTGGTGTACTGGCTGAGCCACACGCACCGGTCGTCCAGGGCGCACAGCGTACGGACGCAGTCGATCCGCGCACGGAGGAGGCCGCCGTCGGTGCTCGGCTCGGTGACGACGTGCACATGGGCGCCCAAGGCCTCCATCAGCAACCTGGTCGACAGATTGCAACGGGAGTCCGTCACGCACAGGAACTGGTAGCCCTTACTCGCCGCGATCATGCTGAGTGCTACGCCCATGTTTCCGGACGAGGACTCGACCAGGACCGACTCCGGCGTCAGGACCCCCGCCTGCTCGGCGGCCTCCACCATCTCGGTCGCGGGCTTCAGCTTGATCGAGCCGGCGAAGTTGAAGCCCTCGCACTTCAGGAAGAGCCTGCGCCCCATTATCGGCTGGAGGTCGACGTAGAGATCCTCCTCGTTGAAGGTGTAGGGAGCGGATATGACTGACACGATGGCCTCCGCGGATTGAAGAGCGGCCCGGGCCGGATGTGCTTCATCCGTACCTACGCAGCTCATGAAAGAAGCCGTCGACGACGTGCAGCTCTCCGGAGCCGGCCACCTCGTCGTAGACGTACTTGCCGACTGCCAGGTCGAGCACCCCGAGGCCGAAGGGCGAGAACACCGCCGTGCGGTCTCCCGACAGCGTTACGCGCCCGGCCATCACGTCCGCCAGCGTCCCCGTCAGGAAGTCGCGGTTGCCGGTGAACTGTTCGGCCAGGTGAACGGAGGTGTCCGCCCTCAGACAGTGCTCGACGTCGTCAACGATGTTGTCCGAGGCGAGCACGACCTCCGGAGCCAGGTCGCGCAGCGACACGTGCAGCACGAGCGGACGGTGTGCGAACCACGACGGATCGCGGACGTGCGGCCGACCGGCGACGGTGGCGAAGACCACCAGGTCGCTCATGCGGATCAGCTGCTCGGGGCTGTCGTGCACGGCGATCCAGCCGGGGGCGCCCGACTGCTCCAGGTAGCAGCGGAAACCGGCCGCGCTGTCGGCGGACACGTCGTGCACGCCGATGGCGTCGAACGACCAGCCGGTACCGGTCAGGAAGGTGTGGATGTAGCGGGCGATCAGGCCCGTGCCGAAGAACCCGACGCGCGTCGGGCGCCGTCGGCCGCGGCTGAGCCGGTCCGCTGCCAGCGCGGCCGACGCGGCCGTCCTCGTGGCGCTGATGATCGAGGCTTCCATGCAGGCGAACGGGTAGCCGGTGTGGCGGTCGTTGAGGATGAGCACCGCCGAGGCCCTCGGGATGCCGGCCTCCACGTTCTGCGGGAAGCTGGAGATCCACTTCAGGCCGTCCACCCCTGCCTCCCCGCCGATCGAGGCGGGCAGGGCGATGATCCGGGAGGACGGGCGGTCGGGGAAGCGCAGGAAGTGGGACGGCGGGTTCACCGAATGACCGGCGCTGTGCAGCCGGTAGGTGTCCTCGACCAATTCCACGATCTGCTTCTCGCGCCCCTGCAGCGCTTGCTGGACCTGGCCGCCGGACACGACCGCGAACGGCGGCACGGTGACCGGCTCGGACGGTGCGGACTCCCATGCGGTGGAACGGGTGATGGTCATTCGGTGATCACCTCCACGGTCGGCGAGCAGTCGGCCAGGCGCACCGCGTCCGTCATCGCGACGAGCACCTCGCGCGGCCCTTCGTACGACTCCCTGCTGTGGGCGGTGCGGACGTTGTCGACGAGCATCATGTCGCCGGCCTGCCACGGCTCGCGCACGGTGTGGGACTGGTAGACGTCGTTCAGCAGCTGCACGGTGTCCTCGCCGATCGGTGCGCCGTCCCCGTAGCGGGTGTTGAACGGCAGCCCGTCGGCGCCGTAGACGTCCACCAGGTACTCACGTATCTCGGGGGCCAGGGTCCACTCGTTGAGAAACGCGATCTGGTTGAACCAGCAGCGCCGGCCGGTGACCGGGTGCCGCACCACGGCGCTGCGGCGCTGCCAGGTCCGCAGTCCGCCGTCGGGCTGCCACTCGAACTCGATCGCGGCCGCGCGGCAGTAGCTCTCGACCGCCCCGCGGTCCTCCCTGCCGAAGGCGTCGGCCAAGGACGCCCCGATCTCCTCGTTGTAGGTGCGGGTGAGCAGCCAGCCCTCCCTCAGGAACCGCTCGACGAGATCGGTGGGCAGCGCGTGCAGCACGGTCGGCGCGTCGGCCAGCGCGGTCGCTCCGCCGACGGCGGGAGCACTGAGGCAGGCGAACAGCATCAGGCCGGGGAATTCCAGGGTGTAGCTGAGTTCGTGGTGCATGCACATCGGCTGGTTCGGCGGCCACTTCGACGAGGAGTACACACCGTCGGAGTAGCTCCGCCGGGACGCGAAGGCCTCCCTCTCGGTCATCAGAGTGCCGGCCAGCCGCCGGAAGACGGCCTCGGTCTCGGCCGGGTCGCTCAGCCCGAGGCCGCGGACCAGGACCGCGCCGTGCTCGGCGACGACGGCGCGCAGCGCGTCCCGGTGCTCGGCCGCCCAGCTGGCCGCGTCGCCGGTGGAGCCGACAAGCAGGATCGGGGGTTTGCCGGGCCGCAGGTCGACGCTGAGCAACGATTTCGTTGAGAACCGGGGAAGCGAGGACGGCATCTCGATCTCCTTTCAGTTGCGCTTAGGAGGAAGCCGGCGGCCCGGCGACGCGCGGCACCGGCTGCGGCGGCTCGAACCTGCCGTCGACCATGCGGGCCAGGTCGGCCAGAACGGGGTGGCGCGTGATGTCCGCAATGTCCACGGCCCGGTCCAGGGCGATCGCGAGCCGCACCGCCGCGAGAGAGGTGCCGCCGCGGTCGAAGAAGTGGTCGGGCCGGCGGATCGTGTACTCCGGGATGTCGAGCACCTGGGCCCACAGGGCGGCCAGCCGCCGCTCGGTCGGCGTGCGGGGCGCGTCGCGGTCTTCCTGGACCGTGCCGGGCTCGGTGCCGCCGGATCCGACGTCGGTTACCACGGCGTCAAGCTGTGCGGCGAGCGCGGTCAGCGCCTTCCTGTCGACCTTGCCGTTGGCGGTCACGGGCAGGCTCTCCTGCCAGTGGAACTCCGAGGGGACCATGTACACGGGCAGCGACCGGCCCAGCCGGTCTGTGAGGACGCCGTCCTCCAGTGGTCCCTGACCGGAGTAGAAAGCCACCAGACGCCCGCCCTGCCCGGCCCCCTCGACGGCCACCACCGCACTGTCGCGGACCCCGGGTGCCCGCAGCATGGCGCTCTCGACCTCGCCGATCTCGATCCGGAAACCCCGGATCTTGACCTGGGTATCCCGGCGGCCGAGGAACTCCAGCTTGCCCCCGGGCACCCAGCGGCCGTAGTCGCCGCCCCGGTAGAGCCGCCGGCCCGCGTGGTGCGGATCCGCCATGAAAGCCTGCCGGGTGCGCTCGGGGTCGTTGACGTAGCCGCGGCCGACGCAGATCCCGGAGAAGACGATCGCACCGGGGGCGCCGAGCGGCACCGGTGACAGGTGCTCGTCGACTACGGAGACGTGCACGTTGTTGACGGGGCGACCGAGGGGGATCCGTTCGGTGTCCGGGACCCGGTCCATCACCTCGTGGTTGGTGTCGTCCGAGGTCTCGGTCAGCCCGTACGCGTTGACCAGCCTGATACCGGGCTGGGCCGCGAACCAGCGCTGCACGAGCTCCTTCTTCAGCGCCTCGCCGGTGACCGACACGCACCGCAGATACGGCAGCTCGCGCGGGTGCCGCTCCAGGTAGGACACCACGGCGTCGAGGTACGACGGCACGACCTGGAACACGCCGACCCCGCCGCGGGCGATCGTGTCGACGAACCGCGGGACGTCCAGGATCGCGTCCTGTTCCACGAGCAGGGTCCGCCCGTCGGCCAGGAGCGCGGAAGCCAGTTGCCACAGTGAGATGTCGAAGCACTGGGGCGCGGTCTGGGCGACCACCTGCCCCTCGCCGATCCCCAGGTCGTCGATCTTGGCGTAGAGATGGTTGAGCATGCCCGCGTGCTCGCACATGGCTCCCTTGGGCTCACCGGTGGAGCCGGAGGTGAAGTAGATGTAGGCGAGCTGGTCCGGTGCGACGCCGACGCCGAGGTCGGAGTCCGGGTGGCCCTCCGCGTAGGCCGCGTCGACGGAGAGCGCCCGGACCGCGGGCAGCGCGTCGAGGGCTCGGTCGAGCATCTTGGTGCTGCCCGGCTCGGTCAGCACGAGCCGGCACCCGGCACGGGAGAGCATGGTCGCGATGCGGTCGGCCGGGAAGTGCGGCTCGATGGGCAGGTACACCCCACCGGCTTTGAAGACCGCGAGGACGGCGGCCGCCCAGTCCAGGTTCCGCTCGGTCACCACCGCGACGACGCCTTCGCGGTCGAGCCCTCGCGCCAGCAGGGCCCGTCCCAGCCGGTTGGCCCGCGCGTTGAGTTCCCGGTAGGTCCACCGCTGGTCGCCGCGTACGGTCGCGACGGCGTCCGGGTGCACCCTGACGCGTTGTTCGAACAGTTCGTGGAAGCGGTGGTCGGGGAGCTCTCGGCGGGGTCCGGCGAGTCCTTCGAGCTGGAAGCGGCGCTCCTCGGCGGATAGCAGGCTCTGCCGGCCGTGCACGGCGTCCGGGTCGGTGGCGATCAGCGTGAGCGCGGTGAGGTGGTAGCCCACGATCCTCGCGGCGCAGTCCGCGTCGAGCGCGTCGGTCCGGTACCGCAGCCGCAGCGTTCGCCGATCGCCGCGTCGCGGGATTTCCACCCGCAGTACGGCGTTCTCGGCAAGCTCGCCTCTGTCGCCGGTCGGATCGAACACGGCCTCGGTCGACGGTCCGGGCAGGCCCAGCGCATGCCTGAGACCATCGACGGGGAAGTCCTTGTGCAGCAGCAGTTCCGACTCGGCCCGGTGGGTGTGGAGCACCAGCGTCCGCCACGAGTCGGGTTCGGTGGTCAGCCGGCAGGGAAGCGGCCGGCCGCCCCGCACGGCGACGTAACCGATCGTGACCTCGTGCTCGCCGGACAGAGCGGCGAGCACCTTGGCGTGCGCGGCCAGCAACACCGAGCGGAGGGGTACCGCCAGATCGTCCGCCAGGCGGCTCAACCCGTCCACCAGATCCTCGGGAAGCGTCGCCTCGTGCTCGGCGATGTGGGTCACCGGGTCGAGGGTCCACCGAGGGACCGTGGTGACCCCACCGGCGGTGAGCACGCCCCGCCAGAACTCCCGGCCGGCCTCCGCAAGTGTGGTCATGGATGCCATGGGGCCTGGCTCCCCTCATCCTCGCTGTGCGAGCGGAGCGGCCTTGCCGGATTCCCGCCCCACCACGCCTCCTGCGGGACTACCTCTCCCTTCATCAGGAAGGAGTCAGGGGCGAGTACCGCACCGTCGCCCACCGTCACGCCGTAGTGGACGAAAGCGCCGACACCGAGGGTGCAGCCGGAGCCGATCGTGCTCCGGTCGGACTTGAAGGCGCCGTCCTCCTGCGAGTGGCACTGGACGACGCTCCCCGAGTTGAGCGTGCAGCCGTCCCCGATGGCAGCCATGGCCCGTTCCGTCAGATAGCAGCCGTCGTCGAAGACCATGCGGCCGAGCCGCACCCCCAGCAGCCGCCAGATCACGTTCTTGAACGGAGTGCCGTTGAAGATCTTCAGGTACGTCTCCGACGGCACCTTCCAGTAGCGCTCACGCTGCCAGAAGTCCGGGGTGTAGATCGAGCAGAACAGCGGCCTCAGGGGACGGAACGCTGTGACGACGCGTTCGACCAGCACGAAGTAGGCGATGGTGAACACCACGACAAGGACGTCGGCCAGCGCGATCGCCGACACTCCGAACTGCCCGTACAGCTCCGCGGCTCCTGAGGCGAGCAGGGCGAGAGCGAAGGCGTAGATCCAACGCGTCAGCAGGTACCACCCCATGGTGGCGGCGTTGTGCCTGTTCTTGGCGGCAAGGCCGCGCCGCAGCTCCTCCCGGCTCTTGAACCGGTCGAACCTGCTGTCCCGCAGGACCGAACGGGGAATCTCGAAGCTGGGCGAGCCCAGCAGCCCGACGCCCTCGCGGACCTCCCCGTCGACGGGCACCATCACCTTCGTCGCGAGAAGGCAGTTGTCGCCGGTCCTGCCCTGCGTGGGGTACGCGACCCTGTTCCCCAGGAAGTTGCGCGGCCCGATCGACACCCGGGACACGCGGAACGCGGTACTGGAGAAGTCGGCGTTCATGATCGACAGGCCGTCGGCGACCATCGTCCCGCGCCCGACGGAGCTCAGCAACGGCGTCTCGTGCTTCACCTCCGTGCCGAAGTTCGACCCGGTCTGCTCGACCCGGGAGAGGTCGTACCCGAGCCACCGCAGGTAGTGGACGATGCAGGAGCTGTCTCCGAACAGGCGCTTCGGGAGCTTCCAGTTGGTCAAGAGCGCGATCGTCCGGTGCACCCCGTCGTGAAAGCCGTACAGACGGTAGACCCTGCCCGGCCTGAGGGTCAGGCCGAGCAGACGGGGAACGGTGGTCAGGACGAGGAGACCGGCGGGAACGGCGCCGAAGACGAGCACGAAGGAGAACACCAGGGCCTCGCGGTAATACGCCCAGTCGGCGAAGACCGCGGGCCCCGGCTCCAGAGCCGAGCTGAGCTGCGGGACCTCGACGAGCAGCGCGGCCACGCCGCCGACCGCCAACGGCACGTACAGGCTCAGTGCGATCAGCAGCTGCAGAACGCTGTGGGCCGCCCTGCGCACCGCACCGCAGCGGGCCGCCCCCACCACTTGGTAGTCCACGTCGGTCCGCTGTGCCGGAGACCCGTGCCAGTGCTCGCCGTCGGGCACCGCCTGCCCACGGTGCAGCGAGGAGGCATGGCCGAGCTGGGCCCCGTCGCCCAGCGACGTGTCGATGTCGAGCACCGTGGCCTCGCTGACCAGCACGTTCCTGCCGAGGGTGACCGGGCCCGTCTGGATCAGTCCGGCGTGGGCCCGGTAACAGGCGAAGGACGAGTCCTTCCGGACGACCGCGCTGTCGCCGATGGCGAGCAGATCGGTGCACACCGGCACGCTCCGGGAGAGGACCACGGCGCCACGCCCGACCTTCGCGCCCAGTGCCCTGAGGTAGAGCAGGTAGAGCGGCGAGCCGCTGAACAACACCAGCGGATCCGACCGGACCAGCGTCTTGACGACCCAGAAGCGGACGTACGCAAGACTCCAGACACGGATCTGCTGAGGCTTCCACCGGCCGACGAGCGTCCACTTCACGAGGACGGGAAGGACACACAGGCCCAGAAAGGCCGCACCACCGAACAGGACCGACCGCAGGTACACGTCGAGCACACCCGATCCGGCGGAGATCCACTCGTAGCCCCGGGCGGCGCCGAAGGCGATGAGGTAGGCGTACCCGAGGAAGGCCAGGAACTGCAGCGCGCCGCACAGGACGTACTGCGGCATGCCCGCCGGGGGCTGAGCCGGCACCGAGGCCGGGGCCGACACCGGAAACGGCTCCGGGGCCGGGGCCACGGCCGCCGACTCCGCCCGGGGAGCGGGCGGGGCATCCGCGAGCGCCGTCGCCAAGCTTCTGATCGTCGGGTACCGATAGACGTCCTTCATCGACACCGACGGCAGATCCGCACGCTTCCTGACCCGCGCGCAGAAGTGCGCCATCACCAGCGAGTCGGCGCCCAGTTCGTTGAAGAAGTGACCGTCGACCGGCACCTGCTCGGTC
This sequence comes from Streptomyces yerevanensis, assembly GCF_000716805.1. NCBI lineage: Bacteria > Bacillati > Actinomycetota > Actinomycetes > Kitasatosporales > Streptomycetaceae > Streptomyces > Streptomyces yerevanensis. Next base: position 109,843 of record NZ_JNWJ01000004.1, read on the forward strand.
CGCACGACCGCGGCCAGAATCGCGGCGAGGGTCTTCTCGATTGCGGCCGGTTCACCGTACCCGTCCAGGAGGGCCGTGGATTCCTCCGGAACGGAGGGCAGCGTCTCCACCGGCTTGTCCACCATGTCAGCTCCCGGGAAGCTTCCGAGGAAGCGCCGACCAGCACTGACCGACTTGCGTTGGACACCGGTTTCGGACGGATACCGAGTGCGAACGACGCGGGCTGTCGCCAAAACCACCCATGCTCTTGATTCGGTGCCGGGACGCGGACAGATCTCGATATTCGGAAACTTCTCGTGAGCCGGACTCCGCGAGAGGGTGCCGCGAGGTGGGAGTGCTCGACGGCGACGAGGGTTCCATAGGGCTACTAGGGGTGGTCAGCCGCTTGTATCGAGCCGCTGAGCAGGTGCCCTTGTTGTCACCGCGCCGAAGGCGACCAGTCCGAGAACTCCTTTGACCGGTTAAAAGCCAGAACGCTTCAGCCATCCCGAACCGGTGGCAGCCCGGGTCAGGGCAGACAGAAGCGCCTCCGGCGCCCCCTCTGCGCTCATCGAAAGTGCACGGAGCCGCCGGCCTGCGTCTTCGTTCCACACGTTCTGGCTGGGTGGACGCGGACGGCAAGGTCCGGCAGTCAGTGCTGCTGAGCGGGCTTGATGTTCTGGTTGGCGTGGAAGAGGTTGTCCGGGTCGTACGTCCGCTTGACCTGCGCGAGCCGGTCGTAGTGGTCGCGGTAGGTGGCCCGGACCCGCTCCTGGTCCTCGCCCTGCCCCATGAAGTTCACGTACGAGCCGCCCATGGAGTGGGGGTGCGTCTCCTCCCAGTAGTCGACACACCATTGCTTGATGGTCTCGGCGTTGGCCGGGTCGGGGTCGACGCCGGCGAAGACGCCGGACCACACGGCGTCCCGGTAGCTCCACGCGGAGTCTTCCCGGCCCACTCGGTGGGCGGCCGCGTCGACCGGGTAGAGGTGCATCAGCGACAGCGGGGTGGGGAGGTTCTCGCCGTACTTGAGGTGCACGTCCACGGCGGCGTCCGGGATACGGTCGAAGAAGTCGCCGCGCCAGTACCACTGGTACCCGGTGGGGATCAGCTCGTCGAACAGGCTCTGCAACGCGGGATAGGGCATCGGTGCCGTGAAGTGGAAGGCGGGCGGGGCGGGCTCGTTCACCACCGCGAGGGCGTCCTCGGTGCGGTCCGGGTCACCGGTGTGACACCACACGATGCCGCACACCTTCCGGCCGTGGATCTCTTCGGGGAAGGGTGGGCCGGGCGGGATGGTGAACAGCGTGAAGAAGCCGTAGATGTCCTCCGGGGCCTGCGGGAGGAAGTCGCGGTACCACGTGAGCACCTCGCGTGTGTGGTCGACCGGCCACACGGTGATGCCGACCCCGACGGTGTCCACCGGGTGCAGGCGGTAGGTGAACGAGGTCACGATGCCGAAGTTGCCGCCGCCACCGCGCAGGGCCCAGAACAGGTCCGGGTGCTCGGTCTCGCTCGCGGTGACGAAGCTGCCGTCGGCCAGCACGACGTCCGCGGCCAGCAGGTTGTCCACCGTCAGGCCGTACTTGCGGGTGAGGTATCCATGGCCACCGCCGAGGGTCAGGCCCCCCACGCCCGTCATCGACACAATGCCGGTGGGGGTGGCGAGCCCGAAGCCGTGGGTGGCGTGGTCGAGATCGCGGAGCTGGCTGCCGCCGCCCACCTGGGCGGTCCTCGCGGCGGGGTCGACCCGTACCCAGCGCATCGGCGACAGGTCGACGGTGACGCCGTCCTCCACCAGGCACAGGCCGGGACCGCTGTGCCCGCCACCCCGAACGGCGAGTTCCAGGCTGTTGTCGCGGATGAAGTTGACCGCATCCATGACATCCGCGGCGTCCGCGCACCGCACGATGGCGGCGGGACGCTTGTCGATCATTGCGTTGTAGATGCTGCGGGCCTCGAGATATTCGGGATCCTGCGGGCCTATGACCGGCCCCCGCAGAGAGGTCTGCATCGCATCCAAGGTCGCACTGTCCATGGTGATCTCCTCGAGAGGAGCAGATTTCTTGCCCCCGGCTTCGGCCTTCCACGGCTGTCACCTCGATCACCCGCTGCTTGGACCGGGACTTCACCAAGTTGTCTCTGAGCCCGGGATTTCGCGGGCGTCGGCTCATCGGATGCCGCAAGGCTGACTTGTCCAGCGTCCCGCCGACTACCGAGCCCCGCAATTCCTACAGATCGCTGCTCGCCGGGAGTCCAGTCTGTGCTGCGGGGCCGTAGAGGCTCCAGCCCTTCAGATACAGCCGAGCATCGGGGCAGTGACAACAAGTAGGAGTCACTGAGGCCGACCGAAGTCCTGCCACGCCCAATGACGGAGCGCTCCTGCTCGACCGTTTCCCTGGTGAACCGTAACGAGAGTTCTGACATGCGCGGAGCTACACCTGATATCCCATCAGAACGAGCGCCAAATAAGCGTCACGAGCGTCGCGATATCGCCCGTAACGCCCACACCGCGCATAATGCGCACGCACAAAACCGCAGTTCAGGAGCCCTTCGCGGCAGGCTCCAAAATCGCCACGCACTCCACATGATGAGTCATCGGAAACAGATCGAACGCCCGAAGCGTCCGCACCCGGTACCCGCCCTCACGGAAGTACCCCAAGTCCCGTGCCAGCGCCGCCGGATCGCAGGCCACGTACGCGATGCGGCGTGCGCCCAGCCGTGTCAGGTGCTGGACCGTCTTCTTGCCTGCGCCCGCGCGGGGCGGGTCGAGGACGATGAGGTCGACCTCGGTGATGCCGGTGCGCGGGAGGACCGACTCGACCTTGCCCTGTTCGATGCGGACGCGGTCGAAGGCGGCGAGGTTGTGCCGGGCATCCTCCACCGCGCGCTTGGCGGACTCGATGCCGAGCACCGCGCCCTTGTCGCCGAGCCGGTCGGCGAGGGCGCCCGCGAAGAGGCCGACGCCGCAGTACAGGTCGAGGGCCATCTCGCCCTTGCGCGGCAGCAGGCCCTGCATGACCGCCTTGACCAGCGTGTCCGCGGACTTCGGGTGGACCTGCCAGAAGCCGCCGCTGCCGACCCGGTACGTACGGTCGTCCGCGCGCTCGCGCACGAACGGGCGGCCGTGAACCCGATGGACCCCGCCGTCCTTCTCCTCCACGCGCATGACCGACACCGGCCGGTCCAGCTCCACGATCGGCAGCCGGGCGCCGGGCCGTGGCGTCAGGATCACCTGCCGGTCCTGGGAGCCCGTCGCGGCGATCGCCTCGATCGACTCCATCCCGGGCCACTCACGCCGCTCGATGCCCAGCTCGCTGACACCCTGCGCGGCGATCATGCAGTGCTCGATCGGCTCGACCTCGTGCGAACGGTGCCGCCGCAGACCGGCGTGCCCGACGTCGTCCACCGCGTACTGCACGCGCGTACGCCAGGCGGGCACCTCACCGGGGGGCAGCTTGTCGCCCTCGGCGGGCATCACCGTGCCGTCCCAGCCGACCTCCTCGGGCGTCAGGCCCGCGAGCCGCTTCAGCTGCTCGGCGATCACCTCGCCCTTCAGTCGGCGCTGCGCGCCCGGCTTGGCGTGCTGCCAGTCGCAGCCGCCGCAGCGGCCGGGGCCCGCGTACGGGCAGGGCGCCTCGACTCGGTCCTTGGACGCGTCCAGGATGGTGACCGCGTCCGCGCGCAGGAACCGCGAGTCCTCCTCGCCCTCCGTCACGCGCGCGACGACCCGCTCACCGGGCAGCGCGTGCCGGACGAAGAGGACCTGCCCCTCGGCGGTACGGGCGACGCAGTGGCCCCCGTGGGCGACAGGCCCGATCTCGACCTCGTACTCCTGCCCCACGAGCGACCCCGCCGGCGATTTCTTCGGTTCTGCCTGCATGGCGGGGTGACTCCAGTTGCGAAAAGGGGGAACGGCCGGACAACAGCCCACCAGTCTACGTGGACGCCGCCCGGCCGTTCGACACGAGTCCGTCAGCCCTTGGGAGTGCTGGGCTCCTTGGGCCGCTCCTCCGCGGGACCGCGCCGCACGGCACCCGGCGCGTTCCACTCCTGCCGCTTGCGGGCCCGCTTCTTGGCCACCTCGGAGGACTCCAGCTGGTACGGCACTGACGTCACCATCACCCCCGGTGTGAACAGCAGCCGCCCCTTGAGCCTGAGCGCGCTCTGGTTGTGCAGCAGCTGCTCGTACCAGTGGCCGACCACGTACTCGGGGATGATCACGCTGACCGCGTCGCGCGGGGACTCCTTGCGCAGGTTCTTCACGTACTCGATGACCGGTCGCGTGATCTCGCGGTACGGGGAGTCGAGGACCTTCAGCGGTACGTCGATGCCGCGCCGCTCCCACTCCTCCCTCAGTGCCTTGGTCTCGGCCGGGTCGACATTGACGCTGAGCGCCTCCAGGGTGTGCGAGCGCATCAGCTTGGCGTAGGCGAGGGCGCGCAGCGTCGGCCGGTGGATCTTCGAGATCAGGACGACGGAGTGGACCCGCGAGGGGCGCACGACGTCGTCGCTCGGTCCTTCCGGCGCGGCGATCTCCTCGGAGACGCGGTCGTAGTGCCTACGGATCGCCGACATGATCGCGTAGAAGATCACCATGCCGAGCAGCGCGACCCAGGCCCCGTGCGTGAACTTGGTGACCAGGACCACGATCAGCACGAGCCCGGTGAAGAAGGCACCGAAGGTGTTGATCGCCCGGGAGCGGTACATGCGGCGGCGCGCGGCCTGGTCGCGCTCGGTGGCCAGGTGGCGGTTCCAGTGCCGGACCATGCCGGTCTGGCTGAGTGTGAAGGAGACGAAGACGCCGACGATGTAGAGCTGGATCAGCCGGGTCGAGTCGGCTCCGTAGATCCACACCAGCAGTCCGGCGGCGCCCGCGAGCAGCACAATGCCGTTCGAGAAGGCGAGGCGGTCGCCGCGGGTGTGCAGCTGACGCGGCAGATAGCGATCCTGCGCGAGGATCGAGCCGAGCAGCGGGAAGCCGTTGTACGCGGTGTTGGCCGCCAGGAAGAGGACCAGCGCGGTGGCCGCGGCGAGCAGCACGAACATGAAGCTGCCGTTCCCGAAGACGGCCTCGGCGACCTGCGAGATCACCGGGTTCTGGACGTAGTCGGCGCCGACCGCGACACCGTTCTCCAGCAGGTCGGTCGCCGGGTGCTCGGCCATGCGTACGTTCGTCGCCATGGCCAGGCCGATGATGCCGCAGAACATGGTGACCGCGAGCAGGCCCATCATCGCCAGCGTGGTCCCGGCGTTCTTGGACTTGGGCTTGCGGAAGGCCGGGACGCCGTTGCTGATCGCCTCGACACCGGTGAGTGCGGCACAGCCGGAGGAGAAGGCCCGCAGGAGAAGGAAGAGGAGCGCGAAGCCCGCGAGACCCTGCTGCTCGGCCTCGATGTGGAAGTCGGCGGTCGGCGCCTTCATCGTGTCGTCGAGGACCAGGCCGCGGAACGCACCCCAGGCGATCATCGCGAACACGCCCACCACGAAGACGTACGTCGGAATCGCGAAGAGTTTCCCGGACTCCCTGACCCCGCGCAGGTTCATCAGCGTGAGCAGCACGATGACGGCGATCGCGCACGGCACCTTGTTCTCGACCACGAAGGGGATCGCGGAGCCGAGGTTCTCGATGCCGGAGGAGATCGACACAGCGACGGTGAGGATGTAGTCGACGAGCAGCGCACTGGCGACGGTGAGGCCGGACTTGGGGCCGAGGTTGGTGTTGGCCACCTCGTAGTCGCCGCCGCCGCTCGGGTACGCGTGCACGTTCTGCCGGTACGAGGCCACCACCGTGAACATCAGCACCACGACCGCGACCGCGATCCAGGGGCTGAAGTGGTAGGCCGACACGCCCGCGATGGACAGGACCAGCAGCACCTCGCCCGGCGCGTACGCCACGGAGGACAGCGGGTCGGAGGCGAACACGGGTAGGGCGATGCGCTTCGGCAGGAGCGTTTCCCCCAGCCGGTCACTGCGCAGTGCGCGCCCGATGAGGATGCGTTTGGGCACGTCGGTCAGTTTGGACACGCTGAGGATCGTAAGCGGTCAGGGTATGGGGTGCCCACCCGCCACCCGACCTCTGCTCTACGAGTGAATTGAGCGACCGGTGATGCTGCGGGTTCCGGCACCGACAGCTTCCCCATGCCTATATGACAAAACCTCGCCTCCCACCCCTCCTGGAGACCTCATGACGCAAGCCGCCGCGGAACTCATCGGCGCCGCCGCCGCACTCATCGGGCTCGGTGTCCTGACCCTCGTCAGCGTCCGCAGCATCAGCCGCCGCTGATCGCGACAAGGAGAGTGGGCGAGCGTGCAAGGGGGTGCCCGCCGTGGACCGTGCGTGTGTAGCTTGGGCATCGGTCTGAGACCCTGTTCGAGACCTTGTTCAGCCTGAGCAGTAACTCCATGAGCAGTAAGAATTGATACCGGAAGGACGGTCGTGCACATCGTCATCATGGGCTGCGGGAGAGTGGGTTCCGCTCTCGCCCAGACCCTGGAGCAACAGGGGCACACGGTCGCCGTGGTCGACCAGGACCCCACCGCCTTCCGACGACTGGGCTCCGGGTTCGGCGGCCGTCGTGTCACCGGAGTCGGCTTCGACCAGGACACCCTGCGCGAGGCGGGCATCGAGGAGGCGGGCGCCTTCGCCGCCGTCTCCAGCGGCGACAACTCGAACATCATCGCCGCCCGGGTGGCCCGCGAGATGTTCGGCATCGAGAACGTCGCGGCGCGCATCTACGACCCGCGCCGCGCCGAGGTCTACCAGCGGCTCGGTATCCCGACCGTCGCCACCGTCCGCTGGACCGCCGACCAGATGCTGCGCCGGCTGCTCCCGTCGGGCTCCGAGCCGCTGTGGCGCGACCCCACGGGCGGGGTACAGCTCGCCGAGGTGCACGCGTCGACGGCGTGGGTGGGCCAGCGGATCAGCCGGCTCCAGGACGAGACCGGCGTACGCGTCGCTTTCGTCACCCGCCTTGGCGAGGCGATCCTGCCGAGCTCGCAGACGGTGCTGCAGGAGGGCGATCTGGTGCACGTGATGATGCGTACGGACGACGTGGACAAGGTCGAGGCGGCGTTCGCCAAGGGCCCTGACGAGGAGGGCGGTCACTGATGAGGGTCGCCATTGCCGGTGCCGGTGCGGTGGGCCGCTCGATCGCGGGCGAACTGCTGGAGAACGGGCACGAGATCCTGCTGATCGACAAGGCACCGACCGCGATCTCGGTCGAGCGCGTGCCGCAGGCGGAGTGGCTGCTGGCCGACGCCTGCGAGATCACTTCGCTGGACGAGGCGGCGCTGCAGCGCTGCAACGTGGTGATCGCCGCGACGGGCGACGACAAGGTCAACCTCGTCGTCTCGCTGCTCGCGAAGACGGAGTACGGCGTCCCGCGCGTCGTCGCCCGCGTCAACAACCCCAAGAACGAGTGGCTGTTCAACGAGTCCTGGGGCGTGGACGTCGCCGTCTCGACCCCCCGCCTGATGTCGGCCCTGGTCGAGGAGGCGGTGAGCGTCGGCGACCTGGTCCGCCTGCTCCGCTTCAGCCACGGCGATGCCAACCTCGTCGAGCTGACGCTCCCCCCGGAGTCGGCCCTGGCAGGCACCCGGGTCGGCGACGTGGAATGGCCCGAGGACACGTCCCTGGTCACCATCATCCGCGGCACCCGCGTCCTGACCCCCACCCGGGAGGACTCCCTGGAGGCGGGCGACGAGCTGCTGTTCGTTGCGGCTCAGGCTCGGGAGGAGCAGCTGGAGGATCTGTTGTCGGTGCGGCGGGAGGATGCGGTCGGCTGATTTCCGGCGATACGAGAATGGGGCCGCCCGGAAACTTCCGGGCGGCCCCATCCAGCCCGTCCGGCGTTTGAGGACGAGGCCGTTCAGGCCGATAAGCGGGGGCCTGGGGGCGCAGCCCCCAGGCCCACACCGCCACCGCGTACCTACTCGGCGGACCGAGCGGCAGCATGCCGCTCCTTCTCCGCACGCTCCTCCGCTTCCATCTCCGCGAACACGTCGATCGGCGCGGGCGCCTTCGCCAGGAACACCCAGGTCAGCCACACCGCAAGCAGGAACGGCGGAATCTTCAACGCGACCAGGACCCACCCGAGCTGCGTGGTGTCCGCCCACCAGTACAGCGGGAAAAGAATCGCGCACTTGGCGAGCAGGATCGCACCCCAGGCGTAACTGGCCTTCGCGTACGCCTTCTTGCGCCCCGGGTTACGCGTCCGCCAGGAGAGGTTCTCCTTGAAGACCGGGCCGAGGACCAGGCCGATCAGCGGGACGCCCGCGAGGGTCGTGATGATGTACGCGAGGCCCAGGCCCAGCGTGTAGAGCATGCCCGGCAGATAGAAGTCCTTGGCGTTCCCGGTCATCATCGCGAAGACCACGCCGAAGGCCACCCCGAAGACACCGCTGAAGGCGTGCTTGACGGTGTCCTTCATGACCAGGCGCACCACGACGAGCAGCACGGAGACAGCGAGGGCCGCGATGGCCGCGGAGTGCAGGTCCTTGTTGATCGTGTAGATCGTGACGAAGAGCAGGCCGGGCAGGACCGTTTCGATCATGCCTCGCAGACCGCCGAACGCCTCGAAGAGCGCGGCCTCCGTCACCGCCCGCGAATCATGGGCGTCGTCTTCGGTCGGCTTGTCGAGCGACGTCACCGGCTACTCCCGTCCGAGGGGTCTGAGTTCGTATTTCGGATTGAACAGCACCTTGCGGCCCCGGCTCATCGAGACCCGGCCCGATGCGATCAGCTTGCGCCCCGGTTCGATCCCGACGATGGAGCGCCTGCCGAGCCACACCACGTCCAGGGCGGCCGAACCGTCGAACAGTTCGGCCTCCAGGGCCGGGACACCGGCCCTCGGGCGCAGCGTGACCGTGCGCAAGGTACCAGTAACGGTCACTATCTGTCGGTCATGTGCGTCACCGATACGCGTACATCCGGTGGTCTCGGTGTCCTCGCGCAGCTCCTCCGACTCCAGGTCCTCCTGCGACGAAGAGAGCCGGTCGATCATCCGCCGGAACCGGCCCGGCGGCCTTTCGGAACGAGGAACAGCACTCATGTCTGAAGCCTACCGGGGGCCGCCGACAGCTTCGTACCCCTTGAACTTACCCATAGAACTAACGCTCGAATCGATAATCCATCCCGGGCTCCGTGATACTGCATCCCCCGGGGGCGCTGTGCCTGATTGCCGCTGCGCGGCGGGCCGGACCCCCGGCCGACACTCGGCTCACCTCTCGAACCGGTAGCCCATCCCCGGCTCCGTGATGAAGTGCCGCGGATGCGAAGGATCCCCCTCCAGTTTGCGCCGCAGCTGGGCCATGTAGACGCGCAGGTAGTTGGTCTCGGTGCCGTACGAGGGTCCCCAGACCTCCTGGAGCAGCTGCTTCTGGCTGACCAGGCGGCCTGTGTTGCGCACCAGCACCTCCAGGAGGTGCCACTCGGTGGGGGTCAGGCGTATGTCGCGCCCTGCCCGGTTGACCTTCTTGGCGGACAGGTCGACGGTGAAGTCCTCGGTCTCCACGATCACTTCGTCCTCGCCGCCCCCGTTGGGCTCCGCGCGGCGGACGGCGGCCCGCAGCCGGGCGAGCAGCTCGTCCATGCCGAAGGGCTTGGTGACGTAGTCGTCGGCGCCCGCGTCCAGGGCCTCGACCTTCTCGTCCGAGGAGTGCCGGGCGGACAGCACCAGGATCGGTACGCGGGTCCAGCCACGCAGTCCCTTGATCACCTCGACGCCGTCCATGTCGGGCAGGCCCAGGTCGAGCACGATCACGTCGGGGTGGCGGGCGGCCGCGAGCTGGAGCGCCGTGGCGCCGTCGGCAGCCGCGTCGACCTCGTACTTGCGTGCCTTGAGGTTGATCACGAGGGCTCGGGTGATCTGCGGCTCGTCGTCGACCACGAGGACGCGGGTCATGAAGCCTGCCTTTCCGGTTGTACGAGTTCTGCGAGTCGTCCGGCACGGGACGGGCCTGCCTGGACGGTGAGCACCATGGTGAGTCCGCCACCGGGAGTGTCCTCGGCGTCGAGGGTGCCGCCCATGGCCTCGGCGAAGCCGCGGGCGACCGCGAGCCCGAGGCCCACACCGGTGCCACGCGGGGCGTCCCCGTAGCGCTGGAAGGGCGCGAAGATACGGTCCTTGGCCTCGTCCGGGACGCCGGGCCCGCGGTCCACCACCCGCACCTCGACCCGGTCGCCGAGCGTGCTGGCGGCCACCAGCACCCGCTCCCCGTCGGGGCTGTACTTCACCGCGTTCTCGACGATGTTGGCGACCGAGCGCTCCAGCAGCCCCGGGTCGACGGCGACCATGGGCAGGGTCTCGGGGATGTCGAGGTCCACGCTGTCCTCGGGGACGCCGCCCAGCGCCATCGGGACCACCTCGTCCAGGTCGATCTCGCGGATCAGCGGGGTGACGGTGCCGGTCTGCAGCCGGGACATGTCCAGGAGATTGCCCACCAGGTGGTCGAGGCGGTCGGCGCCCGCCTCGATCCCCTCCAGGAGCTCGGCCTCGTCCTCCTGAGACCAGGCCACGTCGTCGGACCGCAGGGACGACACGGCGGCCTTGATCGCGGCCAGCGGGGTGCGCAGATCATGGCTCACGGCGGCCAGCAGCGCCGTACGGATGCTGTTGCCCTCGGCGAGGGTGCGGGCCTGCTCGGCCTCCTGCTGAAGGCGCTGGCGGTCCAGTACGACGACGGACTGGGCGGCGAAGGCGGCCAGTACCCGGCGGTCCTCCGCGGGCAGCACCCGGCCGGACAGCGCCAGCGCCATGTGGTCGCCGACCGGCATGTCCACGTCCGCGTCCTCCGGGAGGGCCGGCGGATCCGGGCCCACGCTGGCCGCGCAGGTCCACGGATCGACGTCGCTCGTACGCTCCAGCAGGGCGACCGACTCCATGCCGAAGGTCTCGCGGACCCGCTCCAGAAGGGCGTCCACACTGGTCTCGCCGCGCAGCACGCTGCCCGCCAGGAAGGAGAGGATCTCCGACTCGGCGCGCAGCCTGGCCGCCTGATGCGTACGCCGGGCCGCCAGGTCCACCACCGAAGCCACCGACACGGCCACGCCCACGAAGATCACCAGGGCGACGATGTTCTTGGGATCGGCGATCGTGAGCCGGTGCAGGGGCTGGGTGAAGAAGTAGTTCAGCAGCAGGGAGCCGAACGCCGCCGAGGCGAGGGCCGGGAGGAGTCCGCCGAGCAGTGCCGCCGCCACGGTCAGCGTCAGGAACAGCAGCATGTCGTTGGCGAGGCCGAGGTCCGCGTCGATGTGCGTCAGCAGCAGGGCCAGCAGCACAGGGCCCGCCACGCCCGTCAGCCAGCCCCAGATGATCCGGGACCGCCCGAGCCGCGCACCCCGGGCGACCGGAAGGCCGCGCCCCTTGCCGACCTCGTCGTGCGTGATGAGGTGGACGTCCAGGTCGGGCCCGGATTCCCGGGCCACCGTGGCGCCGACGCCGGGCCCGAAGACGTACTGCCATCCCTTGCGACGGGAGACGCCCAGCACGATCTGGGAAGCGTTGACCCCGCGCGCGAACTCCAGCAGCGCCGAGGGGATGTCGTCCCCGATGACGTGGTGGAAGGTGCCGCCGAGATCCTCGACGAGGGTGCGCTGGACGGCCAGTTCCTTGGGCGAGGCGGACGTCAGTCCGTCGCTGCGGGCGATGTAGACGGCGAGCACCTCGCCGCCCGCGCCCTTCTCGGCGAGCCGGGCGGCCCGGCGGATCAGCGTCCGCCCCTCCGGACCGCCGGTCAGCCCGACCACGATGCGTTCGCGGGCCTGCCAGGTGGAGCGGATGCCGTGCTCGCCCCGGTACTGCTGGAGGTACTCGTCGACGCGGTCGGCCACCCAGAGCAGGGCCAGCTCGCGCAACGCCGTGAGGTTGCCGGGGCGGAAGTAGTTGGAGAGGGCCGCGTCGACCTTGTCCGGCTTGTAGATGTTGCCGTGCGCCATCCGCCGCCGCAACGCCTGGGGCGACATGTCGACCAGCTCTATCTGGTCGGCCCGGCGCACCACCTCGTCGGGGACGGTCTCCTTCTGCCGTACGCCCGTTATCGACTCGACGACGTCACCGAGCGACTCCAGATGCTGGATGTTGACCGTCGAGACCACGTCGATACCGGCCGCGAGCAGCTCCTCGACGTCCTGCCACCGCTTGCCGTTGCGTGAGCCGGGTACGTTCGTGTGGGCCAGCTCGTCGACAAGGGCCACCCGGGGCCTGCGGGCCAGCACCGCGTCCACGTCCATCTCGGTGAACACTCCGCCGCGGTATGCCAGTTCAGTGCGCGGGATCTCCTCCAGGCCGTGCAGCATCACCTCGGTCCGCGGCCGGGCGTGATGCTCCACGAAGGCCACCACACAGTCCGTGCCCCGCTCGACGCGACGATGCGCCTCGGACAGCATCGCGTACGTCTTGCCGACGCCCGGCGCCGCGCCGAGATAGATCCGAAGCCTGCCGCGTCCCATGGTCCCATTGTCTTCCTGTAACAGCCGCACACGCTGCGTCGACCTTACGGCCAATCACCACTGCCCAGGGCGCTGAAGGCGGGCCCGGAGAGGTCTTTGACGCAACCCTGATGCGCGCTCGCGCGGATGGGCCCGGCAACGGTGCGGCCCGGCTCGCACGCCGGCCGCACCGACGGCCCGGAGGCCGCATACGACGACGGGCCGCACCCGGCGAAGGTGCGGCCCATGGTCGTGAATCGGTGTGTGCCTACCGGACCTCGGTGATCTCCGGCCCGCGCTGCAACTGCCCCATGCCTCCGGAGAAGCGGGAACCCTCCTGCTCCTCCTGCTGGACACCCTCGGCGACCATCTGCGCGTCGTCCGGCAGCTTCAGCACGATCGGGTCGCGCGGGGCCATCGGGCCCTCACCACGGACGACGACCGTGTCCCGGAAGATCTGCTCGAGCAGCCCGGCGGCCTGCGGCTGCACCGCGCCCTGCCCGGAGATCACGCCTCGCAGGAACCAGCGGGGACCGTCCACGCCGATGAACCGTACGACCTGGAAACCGCCGGTCCCGTCCGGCAGCTGCACCGGTACCTGGGCGCGCAGCTCCCAGCCCAGCGGGCCCTCGACCTCGTCGATGACACCGCCCTGCTGGGTGATGCCGGTGGCGATCTCCTCGCGCACCTCGCCCCAGATGCCCTCGCGCTTGGGGGCGGCGAAGGCCTGCAGCTGTACGGCGCTGTCCTTCAGCACCACGGTCGCCGCGACGATGGCGTCGCCCGCGACCTCCACGCGCAGTTCCATGCCGTCGACCCCGGGCACGAAGAGGCCGCCCAGATCGACCCGGCCCTCGGCCGGATCGCGGACCTCCGAACTGTCCCAGGGACCGTCGGGGCGCGGCTTGGGCTCGAGCCGTACGCGCTCCTGCTCTGCGTCGTCCGTCTCAGTGTCGACTTCCTCAACCACGCCGTCGACCTGCTCGGCCTCGCTCGCCGCGTCCTCGGCGGCACTGCCCTTCTTGCGACGTCCGAACACGTCACTGTCCTTCCCGGTCGGATACGACCGAAGCGTATCGATTCCCACCCGTTGTGCCGTCCACCGCGGCATGGCCGCCGGTGGACCCGAAGCCCCCTGCGGCCCGTGTCGAGTCGGGAAGCTCCGCAACCTCCTGGAAGCGCACCTTCTCGACCTGCTGGACGACCAGTTGGGCAATCCGGTCGAAGCGCTCGAACCGCACGGACTCGCGCGGGTCGAGATTCACCACGATCACCTTGATCTCCCCACGGTACCCGGCATCCACCGTCCCCGGGGCATTCACGAGGGCTACACCGCAGCGGGCGGCGAGCCCGGAACGCGGGTGCACGAAGGCCGCGTACCCCTCGGGCAGGGCGATGGACACCCCGGTCGGGAGAACGGCCCGTTCGCCGGGCGCGAGCTCATGGCTTTCGGTCGTCCGCAGATCCGCGCCGGCGTCGCCGGGATGCGCGTATTCCGGCAGCGGTACGTCCGGATCGACGCGCCTGATCAGCACATCAACGGGGCTCAGGGGCACAGCTCGGGTCACGGGTTCACCTCGAAGGCGCGGGCTCGCCGGACCTGGTCCGGATCGTTCATGGCCGCCTGGATCTCCTCCTGGCGGCCGTTGTCGACGAAGTGGTCGACCTTCACCTCGATGAACAGGGCGTCCGCGCGGACCGCGACCGGACCGTCGGGGCCGCCTATCCGACCGGTGGCCGTGGAGTAGATCTTCCGTCCGGCCACCGCAGTGACCTCGGCCTCCAGATGCAGCACCGTGTCCACGGGGACGGGCCGTACGAAGTCGGTCTCCAGGCGGCCGGTCACCGCGATCGTCCGCAGCAACCAGTTCAGCGAGCCGAGCGTCTCGTCGAGCGCGCTCGCGAGGACACCACCGTGGGCGAGGCCGGGCGCACCCTGGTGGGCGGTCTTGACGGTGAACTCGGCGGTGATCCTGACGCCTTCGCCCGCCCGGGCCGCGAGGTGCAGCCCGTGCTCCTGTCCGCCGCCACAGCCGAAGCACTGCTCGTAGTGCGCGCCGAGCAGTTCGCCGGGGGCGGGGGCGTCCGGGTGCCGCACCGGTGCCACGGCGTCGGCCGGGGGTCGCAGGGTCGAAGATGTACCACTCACAGGCGCAGACCTTACCTCCGCGTCAGCGGCCCGTAGGCACCGTGGCAGGCTTGGCTTCATGCAGCTCTCCGCCTCGCCCTACGAAGAACGTCTGACCGCGCCCCGCACCTGGTGGCTCGTCTGCTTTTTGGTCGGCGTCTCGATGGCGCTGATCCTGCTGCCGTTCGGCGTGCTGCCCCTGCTGGGCGGCCTGGCCGGCGGCACGGCGGTCGCGGCGGTGGTGACGAGTTCGTACGGCTCGGTCCGGATCCGTGTGGTGGGCGGCTCCCTGATCGCGGGCGACGCGAAGATCCCGGTGTCGGCCCTGGGCGAGGCCCATGTGCTCGACGCCGAGGAGGCGCGCGCCTGGCGCTCGGTCAAGGCGAACCCGCGCGCCTTCATGCTGCTGCGCGCCTATATCCCCACAGCCCTGCGGGTGGAGGTCACGGACCCCTCGGACCCGACGCCGTATCTGTACCTGTCGACGCGGGAGCCGGAGCGACTGGCGGCGGCACTGGACGCGGCGCGGGCGGCGTAGGTCCCTCGTCGAACTGCTTGCGGGGATCGGCTTCCGGCGGGCTGCCGTGCGGGCTCAGTACCCCAGCTCCTTGGGAGTGTTTCCCATGTCCAAGGGGTCGGCGGGCTTCTCCAGGGGCGGCAGCGCGGGCAGGGCGTCCCAGGGGACCTGCGTCTTGCGGAGGTCCGTTCGGACGCGGTCCGCGAGTCTTCTGGTCTCGCGGCGGTTCATCACCGCCCCGACGGCGGCGCCCACCAGGAACGGCGTCAGGGTCGGCATGTTCCTGATCATCCGCTTCATGATCCGCTGGCGCAGTTCGCGCCTCATCCGGCCCCCGAGGGCCGCGTTCAGCGTCGACGGCTTGGTCACGTCGATGCCTCGCTCCTCGGACCACGAGTTCAGATACGTGGTCGTGCGCTGTGTGAGATTGCCCGGCGGCCGCTGACCGTAGACCTCGTACAGCTCGGCGATCAGCTTCAGCTCGATGGTGGCAACGCCGGTGATCTCGGCGGCCAGCTCCGTGGGCATCGCCGGTGGCACGGGCATCATCGCGGCGGCGCCGACTCCCGCACCCACGGTCGCCGTCGCATTACACGCGCCCGCGACCAGCTTGTCCGCGAGCTGCTCGGGACCGAGGCCGGGGAACTGCCTCTGGAGCGTGGCGAGGTCCCGTACGGGGATCCGCGGGGCGTTCTCGATGATCCGGTCCGTGAGGTACGCCAAGCCCGCCCTGGCCCGGCCACTGCCCCAGCGAACGCTTTCTCTCACCCCATGTCCGACGGCGACCACCCGCCGCTTGGCGACAGGCGCCTTCTTGTCCGCCACCTCGAGGGCACCGGAGGCGCCTGTCACGTCCGCTGCTTCGAGCGAGGCCTCGCGGCCCCGCTCGTCGTCACGTACGCCGTCCGCAGACGGTCCGGCCGCTCCCTGGTCATGGGAACGGCGCTTCCAGGGCGGGGTCGAGCCATTCACGGCCGACCCTGCCTCAGTCGCAGTCGCGGCAGATCGGCTGGCCGTTCTTCTCGCGGGCCAACTGGCTGCGGTGGTGGACCAGGAAGCAGCTCATGCAGGTGAACTCGTCCTGCTGCTTCGGCAGGACCCGGACGGCCAGCTCTTCGTTCGAGAGGTCCGCACCGGGCAGTTCCAGGCCTTCCGCGGCCTCGAACTCGTCCACGTCTACGGCCGACGTCGACTTGTCGTTCCGGCGAGCCTTCAGTTCTTCAAGGCTGTCCGAGTCGACGTCGTCGTCGGTCTTGCGTGGGGTGTCGTAATCCGTTGCCATGTCGCTCTCCCCCTCTGGGTGTCTGTGGTGTCTCAGCGCACGTAACGCGTGAGAGGCCGGACTTGTGCCCGACCTGAGGCGGAGATTTTGCCTCACATCAAGGTCTGTTACTCAATCGACACCCAACCGAACTCAGCAGTAGTGATCGGCTTGGATGGCGAACGGGACCGTACACGGTCCCAACGCCGCACTTCAAAGGCGTCCCACCTGTACTTCCCGTGAATGAGACCATCGAAAACCCGGACTTTCCCGGCTTTCCGCCAGTCCCCTTGATCACGGAGAGTAGATGGCCAGAAATTCGTCTATGTGATCGATGACACATGAATCTCCTGGGCTGTTGCCCCGAAAATTCCGCGCAAAGCGAACATCGCCCTGTGTCGGCGACATGTTCTCAGATGGGCAGGGTTACTCGCATCACCAGCCCACCCCCTTCCCGCGGCTCGGCGGTGATGTGACCGCCGTGCGCACGGGCCACGGACCTGGCGATCGACAGGCCGAGACCCACACCCTTGTCACTGCCCGTCCGCTCGGTCCGCAGCCGCCGGAACGGCTCGAAGAGGTTGTCGATCTCGTACGCCGGCACCACGGGCCCCGTGTTGGACACCACGAAGATCGCCTGGCCGTGCTGGGCCTGTGTCGTCACCTCGACCCAGCCATCCTTCGGCACGTTGTACCGGACGGCGTTCTGGACGAGGTTCAGCGCGATCCGCTCCAGGAGTACGCCATTGCCCTGGACGACCACGGGAGCCCGCTCCCCGCGGATCTCCACGCCGTTCGTATCCGCCTCGGCGCGCACCTGGTCGACGGCCTGGGAGGCGACCTCGGCGAGATCGACCGCCTTGCGCTCGACGATCTGGTTGTCGCTGCGGGCGAGCAGCAAGAGGCCTTCGACGAGCTGCTCGCTGCGCTCATTGGTGGCGAGCAGGGTCTTGCCGAGCTGTTGCAGTTCCACGGGTGCCCCCGGATCGGAAAGGTGCACCTCCAGGAGCGTGCGGTTGATCGCCAGGGGCGTACGCAGCTCGTGCGAGGCGTTCCCGACGAAGCGCTGCTGGGCGGTGAACGCCCGCTGCAATCGCTCCAGCATGTCGTCGAAGGTGTCCGCCAGCTCCTTCAGCTCGTCGTCCGGACCGTCCAGCTCGATACGGCGCGAGAGGTCCGAGCCGGCCACCGCGCGCGCCGTGCGGGTGATCCGGCCGAGCGGCGCCAGGACCCGGCCCGCCATCGCGTAGCCGAAGGCGAAGGCGATCACGGCGAGGCCGAGGAGGGCCAGGAGCGAGCGGCTGAGGAGGTTGTCCAGGGCGACCCGGCGCTGGTGGTCGATGCAGGTGCTGATCGCCGCGTTGAACTCGTCGAGCGTCTGGTTGGCGTTGACCGCGGGACAGTTCTCGCTGGTGACCTTTATGTTGGTGCCGCCCGTGATCTTGAAGAGCGGATCACTGCCCGTGTTCAGCGCCTGCGCCGCCAGCAGATAGATGATCGACAGCAGCATGATGCCGGCGATCAGGAACATCCCGCCGTACAGCAGCGTGAGCCTTATCCGGATGGTCGGGCGCAGCCAAGGGAACGGGGGTTCCGGTCTCCGCGGGTCCCAGGAGGGCTTCGGAGGCGCTGTCGGAAGCGCGGGTTTCGTCACCACCATGGATCAGATCCGGTAACCCGAGCCCGGCACGGTCACGATGACCGGCGGCTCGCCGAGCTTGCGGCGCAAGGTCATCACCGTGACGCGCACAACATTCGTGAACGGGTCGGTGTTCTCGTCCCAGGCCTTCTCCAGGAGCTGCTCGGCGGAGACGACGGCGCCCTCGCTGCGCAGCAGCACCTCCAGGACGGCGAACTCCTTGGGGGCGAGCTGGACCTCCTTGCCGTCGCGGAAGACCTCGCGACGGTTGGGGTCCAGCTTTATCCCGGCACGCTCCAGGACGGGCGGCAGCGGCACGCTCGTACGCCGGCCGAGGGCACGCACGCGTGCCGTCAGTTCGCTGAACGCGAAGGGCTTGGGGAGATAGTCGTCGGCGCCGATCTCCAGGCCCTCGACACGGTCGCTGACGTCACCGGAGGCCGTGAGCATCAGCACGCGTGTGGGCATGCCGAGCTCGACGATCTTGCGGCAGACGTCGTCGCCGTGCACCAGTGGGAGGTCACGGTCGAGGACGACCACGTCGTAGTCGTTGACGCCGATGCGTTCCAGGGCGGCCGCACCGTCGTACACGACGTCGACGGCCATGGCCTCCCGGCGCAGTCCGGTGGCCACCGCATCGGCGAGCAGTTGCTCGTCCTCGACGACGAGTACGCGCACGTCGCTTGTCCTTCCTCTGTCCACCCGCGTAGCGCGCTTTCGGCGCACACGGGCAGGGTCTGTCGTGGGTGAGACCTCCATCCTGCCCTTTTCGGCCATAAGTCGGCTGTAAGACGGGTGAGAGGGGGGTGAGAGGCCCGGGAATGCGAGATTTTCTCTTCCGGTTGAGGTTTCCGCGGAAGGGAGTGCGGGGAGGACGGCTTTACACCCCGCGATCACGCTCTGCATGTGGCACACCACCATGTGGTACGCCACCGGCCGCTTCCGCAGAGCGGACGTGGGTGTCCGGCACCGTCGCCGCCCAGCACGGGCAGCGCTGGGCATCCACAGGAGACGTGATCGCCCCTTCCGAACGGCACACCCCCGTGCCACCGACCCACGACCCAGGACGAGGGGGCGCAGCATGGACGCATTCACCGCAGGACTTCTGCAGCGCATAAAGGCGACCGAGTCCGACCTGACGCGGGCTCGCGAGACCGGCGACGACTTCCTCGCGGAGGTCGAGGAGGCCGAGCTCGACGACCTCCGCCGCCTCGCCGCCGAGCACGGTGTGGAGGTCGGCTCACGCGTCTGATCAGCTCGTACGAGAGCGGGGCCCGGCAGATCCAGACCGGGCCCCACCTCTTTTTTTGGGCTCGGTTCGCCTCCGGGGCGCTACAGCCGGTGTCGAGAGTGCGACCGTGCTCGCCCCTCCTTCGTCGGGCACTCCGCGCGCTCACACTCTCGACACCGTCGCGCCCCTTCGGCTCACTCGCTGCCGCTGTTGTACGCGGTGTCAGTCGGCGGGAGCGGCGGCGGTGGTCCGTACCGTCAGTCGTGCCAGGCGCCCAGTTCCTCCAGGCGCCTCTGGAGCGGCTCGAAGAGGCCGGGCGGGGCCGCGACGGTCAGGTCGGGTGAGAGGGGCTCTCCGGGGCGGCCACCGGTGAGGGCGCCCGCTTCCCGGGCTATCAGGTCACCGGCCGCGTAGTCCCAGGGGTTCAGCCCGCGCTCGTAGTACGCGTCCAGGCGGCCCGTCGCCACATCGCACAGGTCGATCGCGGCCGAGCCGCCGCGGCGGATGTCCCGCACCTGTGGGATGAGCCGGCGGACCACCTCGGCCTGCCGGGACCGGCGCTCGGCGAGGTAGCCGAAGCCGGTGCCGACGAGGGCAAGGCCGAAGGCGGGGGCGGGCCGCACGCGCGCGGGGCGGTCGTTCACAAACGCGCCCTCGCCCAGGGCGGCCCGGTAGGTCTCGCCGCGCATCGGGGCGTGCACCACGCCGACGACCGTCTCGCCGTCCTTGCGGGCCGCGATCGAGACGGCCCAACTGGGCAGTCCGTACAGGTAGTTGACCGTTCCGTCGATGGGGTCGATGACCCACTGGATCCCGCTGCTGCCCTCGACGCTGGCGCCCTCCTCGCCGAGCACGCCGTCGTCCGGCCTGAGGTCGGCGAGCAGGCCGGTGATCAGCTTCTCGGAGGCGATGTCCATCTCGGTGACGACATCGGCGGCGCTGGACTTGGTCGCGGCCACGCCGAGATCGTCGGGGCGGCCGTCGCGCAGGAAGGCGCCCGCGTGGTGCGCCGCATCCAGCGCGATCTGCAGGAGTTCGGCCTTCAGGCGGTCGCTCGTTGTCGCGGTCACGGTGCTCCTCAGGCGTACGGGCTGTCGGCGCCCGCGGCGGCGGGCTTCGGGGCGCGGGCGGGGCAGCAGCCCACGGGGCACACGTCGTGGCTCGGCCCCAGGTCACCGAGGGCGCAGAGCTTCACGTCGCGGCCGCTCTCGGTGGCGGCCCGCTCCACGACGAGCTCGCGTATCGCGGCGGCGAACCGCGGGTCGGCGCCCACGGTGGCCGAGCGGCGCACCGGCAGCCCCAGCTCCTCGGCCTTGGCCTTCGCTTCCGTGTCGAGGTCGTACATGACCTCCATGTGGTCCGAGACGAACCCGATGGGCGCCATGACGACGGCCGGCACCCCGGCGCCGTGCAGCTCCTCCAGGTGATCGCAGATGTCCGGCTCCAGCCAGGGGATGTGCGGGGCACCGGAGCGGGACTGGTAGACGAGCTGCCAGGGGTGCTCGGTCCCGGTCTCCTCGCGCACCGCGTCGGCGATCAGCCGCGCGGCGTCCAGATGCTGCTTCACGTACGCACCCCCGTCGCCGTGGTCCTCGACGGGTCCGGAGGTGTCCGCGGAAGCGTTCGGGATCGAGTGGGTCGTGAAGGCCAGGTGCGCGCCCGCGCGGACGTCCTCGGGAAGGTCGGCGAGGGACTTCAGGACGCCGTCGATCATGGGCTGGATGAAGCCCGGGTGGTTGAAGTAGTGCCGCAGCTTGTCGACCCTCGGCAGCTCCAGCCCCTCGGCCTCAAGAGTGGCGAGCGATTCGGCGAGGTTCTCGCGGTACTGGCGGCAGCCCGAGTACGAGGCGTACGCGCTGGTGGCGAGGACCAGGATGCGTCGGCGGCCGTCGGCGACCATCTCGCGCAGGGTGTCCGTCAGATACGGCGCCCAGTTGCGGTTGCCCCAGTAGACCGGCAGGTCCAGGCCGTGTTCGGCGAAGTCCTTGCGGAGGGCGTCCAGCAGGGCGCGGTTCTGGTCGTTGATGGGGCTGACCCCGCCGAACAGGAAGTAGTGCTGCCCCACTTCCTTGAGGCGTTCCTTGGGGATGCCGCGTCCCCGCGTCACGTTCTCCAGGAACGGGACCACGTCGTCGGGGCCTTCGGGACCGCCGAACGAGAGCAGGAGCAGGGCGTCGTACGGATGGGCATCGAGCGCGTCGGGCATGTCTTTGATCCTGCCACTCGTCACTGACAGCCGGGAAACGGCGGTATGACGGGAGGGCGCCCGGCACACGCGGGGTTACCTGACCCGTAAGCTGTATCGGCTACATTCGCGCCTTACGGATCCTCACCGGAGACCCCGTGCCCAGCCCCTACCGCGCCCTGTTCGCCGCCCCAGGCTCCACAGGCTTCTCCGTCGCGGGTTTCCTCGGCCGGATGCCGCTGTCCATGATGGGCATCGGCGTGGTCACGATGATCTCCCAGCTCACCGGGCGGTACGGCCTCGCGGGCGCCCTCGCGGCGACCATCGCGCTGTCCGCGGCGGTGATCGGTCCGCAGATCTCGCGGCTTGTGGACCGGCACGGGCAGCGCCGGGTGCTGCGGCCCGCGACGCTGTTCGCCCTCGCCGCGGCGGCCGGGCTGCTGCTGGCCGCGCACTTCGACTGGCCGGACTGGATGCTGTTCCTGTGCTCGGCCGGCATCGGCTGCGTACCGAGCATCGGCGCGATGACCAGGGCACGCTGGGCCTACTTCTACCGGGACAAGCCCGAGTTGCACACCGCGTACGCCTTCGAGTCCGTCGTCGACGAGATCTGCTTCATCTTCGGCCCGATCATCTCCATCGGCCTGTCCACGGTGTGGTTCCCGGAGGCCGGGCCGCTCCTGGCGGGCTGTTTCCTGGCGACCGGTGTCTTCTGGCTGACGGCCCAGCGCGCCACCGAACCCCCGCCGCATCCCCGCGAGCACCACACCGGCGGCTCGGCCCTGCGCTCACCCGGGCTGCAGGTCCTGGTGGCCACCTTCGTGGCGACGGGAGCGATCTTCGGCGCGGTCGACGTGGTCACGGTCGCCTTCGCCGAGGAGCAGGGCCACAAGGCCGCCGCGAGCATCGTACTGGCCGTGTACGCGGCGGGCTCCTGCGCGGCCGGAGCCGTCTTCGGGCTGCTGCGCTTCGCGGGGGCGCCCGCCCGCAGGTGGGTGCTGGGCATCTGCACGATGGCCGTGAGTATGATCCCCCTCCTACTGGTCGGAAACTTGCCGTTCCTGGCCGTGGCGCTGTTTGTCGCGGGCCTGTCCATCGCGCCGACGATGATCACGACGATGGCCCTCGTCGAACGGCACGTACCTCGCGCGAAACTGACCGAGGGCATGACCTGGGTCAGCACCGGTCTTGCGGTCGGGGTCGCGCTCGGCTCCTCCGTCTCCGGCTGGGTGATCGACGCCGCCGGGGCGCGGGCCGGATACGGGGTTCCGGCGGTCGCCGGGGCCGTCGCGGTCGCGGTCGGTTTCCTGGGGTATCGCCGGCTCGGCAGGCCGGTTCCGCAGCGGGGAGGGACCCATGAGCAGCACAGCGAGCGGGAAGAGCGGCACGTGGCGTAACTGGGCGGGCAATGTCTCCGCCCGTCCCGTACGGGACGTCACGCCGGCTTCTGTCGAGGAGCTTTCCGCCGCCGTGCGCCAGGCCGCCGAGGACGGACTGAGGGTCAAGGCGGTCGGCGCCGGGCACTCCTTCACGGCCGTCGCCGCGACCGACGGTCTGCTGATACGGCCCGATCTGCTCACCGGCATCCGCAAGATCGACCGCGCGGCGGGCACCGTCACCGTGGAGGCGGGCACCACCTTGAAGCGGCTGAACGTGGCCCTGGCCCGCGAGGGCCTGTCGCTCACGAACATGGGCGACATCATGGAGCAGACGGTTTCCGGCGCGACCAGCACCGGCACTCACGGCACCGGCCGTGACTCGGCGTCGATCGCCGCCCAGATCACGGCACTTGAACTGGTCACCGCCGACGGCTCGGTTCTGGCCTGCTCCGAGAAGGAGAATCCGGATGTCTTCGCGGCCGCCCGCATCGGACTCGGCGCCCTGGGTGTCGTCACCGCGATCACCTTCTCCGTAGAGCCCCTTTTTCTGCTCACGGCACGCGAAGAGCCGATGACCTTCGACCAGGTCACCGCCACCTTCGACGAACTCCACGCGGAGAACGAACACTTCGAGTTCTACTGGTTCCCGCACACCGGCAACTGCAACACCAAGCGCAACAACCGCAGCGCGGGCCCGGAGAAGCCGGTCGGCAGGATCAGTGGCCTCTTCGAGGACGAGTTCCTCTCCAACGGCCTCTTCCAGGTGGCCAATTCGCTGGGTCGTGCCGTGCCCGCGACCATCCCGGCGATCGCGAAGATCTCCAGCCGGGCCCTTTCGGCCCGCACGTACACGGACATTCCCTACAAGGTCTTCACGTCCCCGCGCCGGGTGCGCTTCACAGAGATGGAGTACGCCGTCCCGCGCGCGGCCCTCGTCGAGACGCTGCGCGAACTGAAGGCCATGATCGACCGCTCTCCGCTGCGGATCAGCTTCCCCGTAGAGGTGCGCACCGCACCCGCGGACGACATCACGCTCTCCACGGCATCCGACCGGGACAGCGCGTACATCGCGGTCCACATGTACAAGGGCACCCCCCATCGGGCGTACTTCACGGCCGCCGAGCGGATCTTCCTCGCGCACGAAGGGCGCCCGCACTGGGGCAAGTTGCACACGCGCGAGGCGGAGTACTTCGCCGGGATCTATCCGCGCTTCGGCGAGTTCACCGCCCTCAGGGACCGGCTCGACCCGGACCGGCGCTTCGGAAACGACTACTTGCGGCGGGTGTTGGGGACGTAATCGCGACACATAGTCACGCCATCGCCAACTCCGCGAGAGCGAGAGGGCCTTGGAGGGGGCTCAAGAACTCAAAGCCGGAACGATCAACTTCAGTCGTGACGATCGCGTGAAGATCGCCACTCACCGTGGTCACCGGAACGACGTCCCCGGTGGCCAACTCCCGACCCCCGCGAGAAGTTGGGCGGCGTGCCGATCCACGCAGGTGGCCCGAATGGAGTACTGTTGCGAGCCCTGGGTCCGGACACCCGCCAGGGCGTCCGGGGCCTTCCAGGACCGCCGTGAGGGGGCTCGTTGCACAGGGTGACGGATTTTGTCACTTAGCGTTGCGAATAGGTAACCGTGCCATAACGGCGATCCAGGGCCAGCGCCCGACACGCCGGGCAAACAGGCAAGGTTGTGGCAGGCTGCACCCGGGCAGGCCACACTCGACTAGCGGAAGCAGCGACGCACGTGACGTCGGCAGGCACCACCCGGGAGGTCCCCATGCCCGAACTGCGTGTCGTGGCCGTCTCTAACGACGGCACACGGCTGGTGCTGAAGGCTGCGGACAGCACGGAGTACACGCTTCCGATTGACGAGCGTCTGCGCGCCGCCGTTCGCGGCGATCGTCCCCGCCTCGGCCAGATCGAGATCGAGGTGGAGAGCCATCTCCGCCCCCGAGACATCCAGGCGCGTATACGCGCAGGCGCCTCCGCCGAAGAGGTCGCCCAACTCGCAGGCATCCCCGTCGATCGCGTACGCCGCTTCGAGGGCCCCGTGCTCGCGGAGCGCGCCTTCATGGCGGAGCGGGCCCGCAAGACCCCGGTCCGTCGGCCCGGCGAGACCGCCGGACCCCAGCTCGGCGAGGCGGTGCAGGAGCGGCTGCTGCTGCGCGGCGCCGACAAGGAGACCGTGCAGTGGGACTCGTGGCGCCGTGACGACGGCACCTGGGAGGTCCTGCTCGTCTACCGGGTCGCGGGTGAGCCTCATTCGGCGAGTTGGACATACGACCCGCCGCGGCGGCTCGTACAGGCTGTGGACGAGGAGGCGCGCTCGCTGATCGGCGAGTCCGACGACGACCTCGCCTCGCCCGAGCCCAGCTTCCCGTTCGTGCCGCGTATCGCCCGGCTGCCGCGCGACCGCGAGCGCCCGATGGACCGCGCCCTGGAGCGCCAGACGGAACGTCCCGTCCTGCCGGCCCAGCCGCCGGAGCCCGAGGAGGAGAGCATCAACGGTGAGCGGGACTCGCTCACCAGCCTCCTGGAGGCGGTGCCCAGCTTCCGTGGCGACCTGGTGGTGCCCGAGCGCCCCGCCCCGACCACGGATATGCCGGCGGAGGAGGAGCCTGCTCCGGAGCCCGAGGAGGAGGAGCCCCCGGCTCCCGCGGCCTCGGCCGGTTCGGCGTACGCCGATGTCCTCATGCCGCGCTCGGTGGCCAGCCACCGCGAACGGCTCGTCGGCTCCACCGACCGGCAGGCCGAGGCGGACGGCGTCCGCCCGGGGCGAAGAGCTGCGGTGCCGAGCTGGGACGAGATCGTCTTCGGGACTCGTCGCAAGAAGCAGGAATAGGAAGCGGAAGATGTACGCGGCTGGGGCTCGCACCACTTCGGGGCGAGCCCTTTTCGCTGCCGTGCGACGACTGCGGGCCGGGGCCGGTCTACTGCGGGTCGGGCCCCGTCGCGACCGGGCGGCTCCCGTCCGCCGACCACTGCGACCACGAGCCCGCGTACAGCGCCGCCGGAATGCCCGCGACCTGAAGCGCGAGAATCTCATGAGCGGCGGAGACGCCCGAGCCGCAGTAGACGCCGACTTCACACGTGCCGGTCGCGCCCAGGGACTTGAAGCGCTCGGCGAGTTCGGCGGCGGGGCGGAAGTGGCCGGATTCCGTCACGTTCTCCGTCGTCGGTGCCGAGACCGCGCCGGGGATATGGCCGGCGATCCGGTCGATCGGCTCGACCTCGCCCCGGTAGCGCTCGGCGGCTCGTGCATCGAGGAGCAGGCCGGTGCGGGCCAGAGCGGCGGCTGCATCCGCGTCGAGCAACGGCAGCGCGCCGGGCGACGGCAGGAACGTACCGGCGACCGGAGACGGGACACCGGCCTCGACGGGGCCGTCCCAGGCCGCGAGTCCGCCGTCAAGGACACGCACCGAGGGGTGACCCGTCCAGCGCAGCAGCCACCAGGCGCGCGCGGCGGCCCAGCCGAGCCCGCCGTCGTACGTGACGACGTCCCGGTCCGCACTGACCCCGGCCGCCCGCATCGCCGCCCCGAAGACCTCCATGTCCGGCAGCGGATGCCGGCCGCCCTCCCCGGCCGGAGCTGCGAGTTCCGAGTCCAGGTCCACATAGACGGCACCCGGAATGTGCCCCTCCTCGTATGCGGAACGCAGGTTCGGGCCGCCCAGTTGATAGCGGATGTCGAGCACCACCGGAGGCTTCGGTCCGGCCAGGGCGCTCGCGAGTTCGGCTGCGGAGATGATGGCGTTCATGGCCACCATCCTTGCGCACGGGGTGGCCGCATCGTCCAGGTCCGGTTACTCTGCCCGCCGGACCGGCCCGAGCACACGGCGTACGGACCTGGACACAGGCTGTACAGCCGATGGACACCACCAGGCAACCGTGGGGATACGGATGGGATACAGCAAATCGGGCATCCTCCAGCCATGCGCCGCCGGCCCGGGGCACGCGGCATCCCTGGTGGTGCGAGCGTCGGCACCGGGCGGGGAATCGCGCGGGGGCAGTACGCGCTGTCGGAAGCGGAAGTGAAGCGGCAGGCGCCCCGGGGCGCCGAGGAAAGAGTGACGATGACCGAGTCACGGGGGTCGACCGGCCTGAACGGCACCGCGCACGCGCCCGGCACGCCCTGCTGGGTGAGTCTGATGGTGCACGGGATGGCCGCGACCCAGGAGTTCTACGGAGCACTGTTCGGCTGGAAGTTCCAGCCCGGCCCCCAGCAGCTCGGCCCGTACGTACGTGCCGTGCTCGACGGCCATGAGGTGGCCGGGATCGGGCAGCTGCCGCCCGACCGTCATCTGCCCATCGCCTGGACTCCCTATCTCGCCTCGGACGACGTGGATCTGACGGCGGAGACGGTACGGGCCTGCGGCGGCACGGTCGGCGTGGGCCCTCTGGACGCCGGGGACGCGGGCCGGATGGCCATCGCCTCCGATCCCTCGGGCGCCGTGTTCGGCATCTGGCAGACCGCGGCCCACCTCGGCACGGGCATCACCGAGGTGCCCGGCACGCCCGCCTGGAACGAGCTCGTCACACGCGACTCCGCCAGCGTCGCCAAGTTCTACCAGATGCTCTTCGGCTACGAGGAAGAGCCGCTCGTCTCCACGGACTTCGACTACATCACCCTGCACATCGAGGGCCGCCCGGTGGGCGGCATCCGCGGCGTGGGCCACGCCCTCCCCCGCGACCGGGGCCCGCACTGGATGACGTACTTCGAAGTCGCCGACGTGGACGCCTCCTTGACCGATGTCATCGACCTGGGCGGCCACGTCCTGAAAACGCCCCGCGACACCCCGCACGGCCGCATCGCCACGGTCACGGACCCCGAGGGGGCGGCGTTCTCCCTCGTACGCACGAGCCACTGAGCACCAGCCACTGCCCACGAGCCACGATGAACTGGTTCTCCGATGTGGTTTCGGCAGGGGAAGCCGGGTTCAGTGGGTCGTTGTCGCGAGGGCGGCGACGGCGTCGGCGGCGGGGGTGTCGCCGGAGGTGAGCTCGACGATCACGCGGCTCAGGCGCGGCTCGTGGAGGGCGGCGTCGATGAAGGCGGCGACGTCGTCGCGGTGCACATCGCCGTACTCGACCGCGGCACCGGCCGTCACGCGGCCGGTGCCGGGGGCGTCGAGGAGCGTGCCCGGGCGGACGATCAGCCAGTCCAGAGCGGTACGGGTCAGGTACACGTCGGCGGTCTTCTTGACCTTGATGTAGTGCTCGAAGCCCTCGTGGCGCTCGCCGTCGCGCAGTGCGTCGGGGAACACCGAGACGAGGACGAACCGCGGTACCCCGGCGTGTGCGGCCGCGTCGGCGGCCTTCTCCAGGCCCTTGCCGTCGATGAGTGTCGTCTTGTCCATGCCGGTGCCGTGGGCTCCGGCGGAGAACACGACCGCGTCGTGCCCGGCGAACTTCGCCGCGAGTTCCTCGGCGGAGTCGTTGATCAGGTCACCGGTGACCGGGGTGGCGCCCGATGCGCGGACAGTGTCGGCCTGCGCGGGGTTGCGGTGCATGCCGGTCACCTGGTCGCCGCGGGCGGTGAGCAGCTCGGCGAGCCGGCGCCCGACGCCTCCGGCGGCGCCGATCTGGAACACCTTCATGGTCTTCTCGTCTCTCTTCGAACGCGGAGGTGAGGGTGGCGGAGTGCCGGGGTCAGGCGGCGAAGACCTGGGAGTCGTCGGCGAACGCCTTGAACTCCAGTGCGTTGCCGGCCGGGTCGAGGAGGAACATCGTCCACTGCTCGCCCTTCTGTCCCTCGAAGCGGACGTAGGGCTCGATGACGAACTCCGTGCCCGCCGCACGCAGCCGCTCGGCGAGCTCCTGGAAGGCGGGGATCGTGAGGATCAGGCCGAAGTGCGGTACGGGGACGTCGTGGCCGTCGACGGGGTTGTGTATGCGCTGGGCACGCTCCGGTGCGAGGTGGGTGACCACCTGGTGGCCGTGCAGGTTCCAGTCCACCCAGGTGTCCGCGCTGCGGCCCTGCTCGAGGCCCAGTGTGTCGCCGTAGAAGCGGCGCGCGGCCGCGAGGTCGTCGACCGGCATGGCCAGATGGAACCGCGGGATCGGGGAGTCGAGAACGGTCAAGGCACTGCCTTTCTGAGGACGTGGGCCCGGATGGACCATCAACCAGTTGTCCTAATGTTGACATTGCGCCAATGTCTTAATGTTAACATTAGGACGTTGATTGAGAAGGTGCAGGTCAGATCATGAGTGATCAGGGCAAGGTCTCCCCGGCTCGCCGTCGCGGCCTGGCGGACGAGGTCGCGGACCGGATCCGGGAGGCCATCTTCAGCGGGGCTTACTCCCCCGGCGCCCAGCTGCGCGAGGTGGAGCTGTCGAGCGTGATGGACGTCAGCCGCGGCCCGGTGCGCGAAGCGCTGCGTGTGCTGGAGCGCGAGGGCCTGGTCCACTGCGCCTGGCACCGCGGGACGACGGTGACGACACTGTCCGCCGAGGACGTCGCGGAGCTCGACAGCCTGCGCGGCGCCCTGGAAGACCTTGCTGTCCAGCAGGTGATCGCTCGCGCCTCGGACGAGGATCTCGCGTCCATCGCGAAGGCGGCCGAGGTGATGGAGCGCGTTGCGGACACGCACGAGATGGTCCGCCTGGACATCGCCTTCCACGACACCGTCTTCGCCGCAGCCGGCCACCAGCGACTGGCCGATGCGTGGGAGGGCATACGGTGCCAGGTCCACCTGTTCCTGCTGACCCGGATCAACCTCAGCACCGAGGGGTACCTCGGCTGCATCCCGCATGAGCACCGCGAGCTCGTCACCGCGCTGCGCTCCCGCGACACCGACACCGCCCTCCAGCTCTTCGCCGCGCACCGCCGCCATGCCGTCGACGTGGTGACCGGGACCATCGGCCCGAACTGAGTGTCGCGCCGCCGCCCTCATACCTGGGCGACGGTCTGCTCCATCGCGCGGCCAGGTGGGCGCGGCTTCCTCCGTTCCGATGTTCTGGGTCCTCCGCCCAGGACTCGAATGCGAGGGGCACAATCAGCGAGAACGTCCGCCACCTCCCCTCCGACCGGAAGTCACGCGGAGGAGACCGGCAGCACGTCCGGCGACAGCGTCCCCGCCCTCGACGCGGAACTCGTCATCCGTCGCCGGTGATGGCGCCGACACAGCACCTCGTACCCCACCTCGGCCGCCGGCCGGTCCACATCCCCCACCACGACCTGCTCGCCCTCGACGACCATCTCCCCGCCCACGGTGCGGGCGTTGTGTGTCGCCCGTGCACCACACCAGCACATCGCCTCGACCTGCAGGGTCTCGACACGGTCGGCGAGCTCGACCAGCCGCTGGGAGCCGGGAAAGAGCCTGGTGCGAAAGTCAGTGGTGATACCGAAGGCGAAGACATCCAGGTTCAGCTCGTCCACGATCCGGGCCAGCTGGTCGATCTGCTCCGCCAGCAGGAACTGGGCCTCGTCGACGATCACGTAGTCGACCCTGCCGCCCCGCGACAACTGCTCCACCACGTACCCGTACAACTCCAGCCCCGGCCCCGCCTCCACCGCGTCGGTCACCAGCCCCAGACGCGACGAGAGCTTGCCCTCACCGGCACGGTCGTCACGCGTGAAGATCAACCCCTGCAGCCCACGCGCCGAACGGTTGTGCTCGATCTGGAGAGCCAGCGTCGACTTCCCGCAGTCCATGGTTCCGGAGAAGAACACCAGCTCGGGCATGGCGAGTTGAGCACCTTTCGGCGGAGGGGATTCGCGGAAGGGATTCCCGGGGCGATTCGGGCGGCCGACGATCAGGAGCGTACTTCGAGCAGCGGGACCAGCTGCTCCGCGGGGGTCATCGAGCCGTGGTTGCCGAGCATCGACGACTCCTTCGGCTCCCGCTGCGAGGCGATGAGCAGGACATCGTCGCGGGCCGCCGCGACCACGTCGCCGATACGGGCGTACACCCGCTCCTCGATCCCGTCGGGCGGCCCGAACCAGCCCGCCGCGATCGCCTCGTCCCGGGACGCCACCCAGAACTGCTCACCGAGCACCTCGCGCCAGCAGGTCAGGACGTCCGACGCGGCGCCCGGGACGGCGTACACATGCCGGGCGCGGCCCTCGCCGCCGAGCAGGGCGACCCCGGCGCGCAGCTCCCAGTCCTCGTCGAAGTCGATGCGGTGCGGCTCGCCGAAGGGGATGTCGATCATGCCGTGGTCGGCGGTGACGTACAAGGCCGTGCGGGACGGCAGTTGCTCGGCCAGGCGCTGGACCAGGCGGTCCACGTACATGAGTTGTCCGCGCCAGGGATCCGAATCGACGCCGAAGCGGTGGCCCTTGCCGTCCACCTCGGAGTAATACGTGTAGACCAAGGAGCGGTCCCCGGCGGCCAGTTGCTCGGCCGCGAGGTCCATGCGGTCCTCACCGGAGAGGCGCCCGTGGAACGTTCCGCCGCTCAGCGCGACCTTCGTCAGGGGCGTGTTCTGAAAGGTCGGCGAGGAGACCTGTGCGGTGTGCACGCCCGCCGCGTCGGCCAGCTGGAAGACCGTGGGGTACGGCTGCCAGACGTTCGGCGGTGTCCAGGGGTTCCAGCGGAGCTGGTTCATCAGCTCACCGGTCGCCGGATTGCGCACGGTGTAGCCGGGCAGGCCGTGGACGCCCGGCGGCAGCCCCGTACCGACCGTGGCGAGCGAGGTGGCGGTGGTCGCGGGGTAGGCGGCGGTGATCGGGCGGCCGGTGCCGCCGCGGGAGCTGCCCAGGAGGGAGCTCATGAAAGGGGCCTCTTCGGGGTGCGCCTTCAGCTGCTCCCAGCCGAGGCCATCGATCAGGAAGACGCAGTTCCGGTCGGCCGGGGTCAGGTCCGTGAGCGTGGCGTTCTGATGCGGTACGCCCATGCCCGCGGCGAGCGTGGGCAGCAGATCGGCGAGCGAACCGGAGCCGTACTCGGGCACGGGGGCGGATTCGACCGTGAGCGGTTCCGGATGGTCCCAGACAGGCTGCGCCATCAGCGGGTGACGTCCGCGGTCGCCTCGGAGAGCGACTGGGCGAAGGCAAGCGTCTGCCGCACGGCGTCCGGGCCGTCGCCGGCCTCGCTGACGCGCAGGCTCAGGTCGTCCGCCGTCGAGCTGCCCGTATAGCCGTGGTCCGCCTCGCAGTTGGGGTCGCCGCAGGCGGCCGGCTCCAGGTCGAGACGGGAGACCGCGCCCCAGCCGATGGTGAGGACGACCTCGCGGGGCAGTGTCCCGGGCACATACTTCTCCGGGTTGGCGACGACCCGGCTGAGGACGACCGACGAGATCCGGCCAAGCTTCACGGACTCGGTGGATGTCGTCGCGTACGGCGTCGGTGACGTACTGTCCGCGGCCTGCTCGTCGGTGTGGCTCACGATGAAGCGGTTGTCGGTGAGGACGAGCACCGTCACATGCCGACGCACCTCATTGGCGTCGAACGTCGTCTCCTGGTGGACCAGAAACGACCGGATGGCCTCGCCGCCGACAGCGGCCTCCACCGCCT
Organism: Streptomyces yerevanensis; assembly: GCF_000716805.1. Lineage (NCBI taxonomy): Bacteria > Bacillati > Actinomycetota > Actinomycetes > Kitasatosporales > Streptomycetaceae > Streptomyces > Streptomyces yerevanensis. The sequence continues at coordinate 142,052 of NZ_JNWJ01000004.1, forward strand.
CGGCCACGAGGGCCGGGTAGTAGCCGCTGCGCTCGATCGCCGATCGCAGCCCCTGGGTCGATGTACTGGTCTTGGCCATGCCGCCCATCCTACGGGGGCGCACTGACTGCGAGGCACCGCTCAGTACACAGGAAGCGTGCGCGGACCGAGGTCGTCTCGGGCGGGCGGGGGCGCGAGCCGCACGGAGGCGCCGAGCGCGGTCAGCCCGCGTGGGGCGACGACCACGGGCTCCAGGGTGACGGAGACGACCTCCGGGTGGTCGTCCACAAGGCGCGACAGGCGCAACAGCAGTTCCTCCAGCGCCGCCGTGTCCGCCGGTGCCGAGCCCCGCCAGCCGAAGAGGAGCGGTGCCGTCCGGATCGACCGGACCAGGGAGGCCGCATCCCGGTCGGTGACCGGAATCAGCCTGTGCGCGGTGTCTCCGAGCAGCTCCGAGGCGGCTCCTGCGAGCCCGAACGAGAGCACCGCTCCGGCTGCCGGGTCGATCACCGCGCGGACGACGGTGTCGACGCCGCGGGGCGCCATGCTCTGCACCACCGGGCGTAGCTCGGCGGGCTTCCCGAAGAGCTCGGTCAATTCGGCGTACGCCCGCCGCAGTTGCTCCTCGTCCGCCAGATCCAGTCGTACGCCGCCCAGGTCGGCGCGGTGCCGCAGGTGCGGGGCCGTGGCCTTCAGCGCCACAGGGTAGCCGGAGCGCTCCGCCGCCAGAGCGGCCTCGTCGGGCGTCGGCGCGGGCAGGGCACGGCGTACGTCGATGCCGTACCGGCCGAGCAGCGCGCAGGTGTCGCCGGGGCCGAGCGTGAGCCCGGCCGGGTCGCCCTTCGCCAGCAGAGCGTCGATCTGCTCGACGGCCCCCTTCTCGTCGATGTCCTCGAACTCGGGCACCCGACCGGGCTCGGCGGCGTCCCGGCGCCACTGCCCGTACCTGACGGCTTCGGCAAGGGCGCGGACGGCGCGTTCGGCCGCGGGGTAGGCGGGGATGAGACGGGATTCGTCCGCGGGGGCCTGCGCCGTAGGGCGTTCGGCGGGCGGGGGTACCTGGGGCTCGAAGGCGTGGGGCGCGGTGCTGGTGGCGGCGGAGAGGGCTTCGGCGAGCCCGCCGAGTTCCACGTGGACCACGAGGACCGGCTTGGCCGGGGACGCCGCCGCGGCCGAGCGAAGCGCCTCGGCGAGGGCGGCGTCGGCAGGCGATGTCTCACCGACCGCCGGTATGGCGGTGACCACGACGGCGTCACAGGCGTCATCGGCCAGTGCGTGCGAGAGGGCCGCATGGAAATCGTCCGCGGATGCCGCCGTGGTCAGATCCAGCGGCGGCAAGGGCCGAAGCCCTTCGGCGAGACAGGCGTCGTACGTGAGCAGCCCCAGCGACTCGGAGTTCCCGAGGATCGCCACACGGGGCCCGGCGGGGAGGGGCTGGCGTGCCAGCAGCAACCCGGCGTCGACGAGCTCGGTGATCGTGTCCACCCGGATGACCCCGGCCTGCCTCAGCAGCGCGGAGACGGTCGCGTGCGGCAGCCGCGTGGCCCGTACGGCATGTCCGGGAGGTGCGGCCCCGCCGTGCCGCGCGCCCTGCACGACGACGAGCGGCTTGGCCGCGGCGGTGCGCCGCGCGAGGCGCGTGAACTTCCGTGGGTTGCCGATGGATTCGAGGTACATCAGCGCGACATCGGTGTCGGGGTCGTCGTACCAGTACTGCAGTACGTCGTTGCCGGACACATCCGCGCGGTTGCCCGAGGAGATGAACGTCGACACCCCGGTCACGCCCGTGACGCCGCCGCCGCGCCGCTGCAGTCGGGACAGCAGCGCGATCCCGATGGCACCGGACTGCGCGAACAGACCGATGCGTCCGGCCCGTGGCATCTCGGGCGCGAGCGAGGCGTTGAGCCGTACATCCGGTGCGGTGTTGATGACCCCGAAGGCGTTGGGTCCGATGATGCGCATGCCGTACGCGCGCGCGTGGCGCACGAGTTCACGCTGACGCTCCCGCCCTTCGGAGCCGCTCTCGGCGTACCCCGCGGAGATCACGACGAGTCCTTGCACGCCGTGCTCACCGCAGTCGGCGACGGCCTGGGGGACGTGCTCGGTGGGAACGGCGACCACGGCGAGATCGACGGGGTCGGGGATGTCGCGGATCGAGCGGTACGCCGCGACTCCGCCGAGTTCCTTCTCCTGAAGGGCCTTGTTCACCGCGTACAGACGTCCACCGAACCCGGCGTCGCGGAGGTTGTCGAGGACGCTGCGTCCCACTCCCCCGGGCGCGCGGCCTGCTCCGATGACGGCGACCGAACCGGGCGCGAGGAGCCGCGCCACGGATCGACCCTCGGCCCGCTGCTCTCGGGCCCACTGCACCGCGCGTGAACGGTCGGTGGGCTCCAGGTCGAACTCCAGGCGTACGACGCCGTCTTCGAAGCTGCGCTTCTGCTGGTAGCCGGCGTCCGTGAACACCTTGATCATCTTGTTGTTGGCGGGCAGCACCTCGGCGGCGAACCGGCGGATGCCGCGCTCGCGGGCCACCGCGGCGATGTGCTCCAGCAGCGCGGAGGCCACACCGCGGCCCTGATGGGCGTCCTGCACGAGGAAGGCGACCTCGGCCTCGTCGGCGGGAGACGAGGCGGGCAGCCCCTCGGCGTCGATGCGGTCGTAGCGTACGGTGGCGATGAACTCGCCGCCGACCGTGGCCGCGAGTCCCACCCGGTCCACAAAGTCGTGGTGCGTGAAGCGGTGGACATCCTTGGCGGACAGGCGCGGGTACGGCGCGAAGAAGCGGTAGTACTTCGACTCGTCGGACACCTGCTCGTAGAAGCTGACCAGGCGGTCGGCGTCGTCGGCCGTGATCGGCCGGATGCGCGCGGTGCCGCCGTCGCGCAGCACGACGTCGGCCTCCCAGTGGGCGGGATACTCGTGCCGGTCCGACGAGGTCTGCATGGGCCCCAGAGTACGGCTCGTGTCCGACAATGGCGCGAGGCAGTCCGGGGACCCGACTCGGGCCCCCGCACGGGCTCCTGGCCTCCGACGGGCTCGACACCCGCTCGGGGGCGCTTCACGGTATGGAATAGTGGTCTAGACAACCCGAGAACACCTGAAGGGCAGCATCACATGGCTGAGCGCCGCGTCAACGTCGGCTGGGCCGAGGGCCTCCACGCCCGCCCCGCCTCCATCTTCGTCCGCGCGGCCACGGCCGCCGGCGTCCCCGTGACGATCGCCAAGGCGGACGGCAGCCCCGTCAACGCCGCGTCCATGCTCGCGGTGCTCGGCCTGGGCGCCAAGGGCGGCGAGGAGATCGTCCTGGCCTCCGACGCCGAGGGCGCGGACGCCGCGCTCGACCGCCTGGCCAAGCTGGTCGCGGAGGGCCTGGAGGAGCTGCCCGAGACTGTGTGATGCACCTAAACCGGCGCCGCTCTCGCGGACCTGGTTGATCGCCGTCGTGGTTCCTCAATTGATGGTTGCGGTAGTGGTCGTTCCAAAGACGCCATCCACACGCACACCAAAAGGGCTCGCCCGGAATGCCGGGCGGGCCCTTTTTAATTCCAGGTTGCGGGCAGCGAAAATAATCCCCCGCGAATTACTCCCCCTTTGTATACGGCGCCACTGTTAATGCCGCAGGCTCGCCGTGTTTACGGGATGTTGCGAAGTTCTCACGCGCTCCACGCGATCACCTCGTTCGGGGAAGCGCAGCCGGTGTGCGGTCGTCGCCCGCTCGGTGTGCAGCGCCGTGATCGCCCGGGCCCGCTCGCTGTCTCCGCGCGCGACGGCGTCCACGATGCCGCCGTGCTCCGACCAGGACTCGGCGGGGTTGGCAGGCGCCTCGACCGAGTACATCCAGGCGATCTTGTGCCGCAGCTGGGTGAGCATCGAGGTCAGCGCGGGGCTACCGGAGGCCTGTGCGAGCGTCTCGTGGAACCAGCCGCCCAGCGAGCGCAGATCCTCGCTCTGGCCCCTCCTGGACCGCTCCTGCCCCAGCCTGACCAGGCCTCGCAGCACCTTGAGGTGCGCCTCCGTACGCCTCTGCGCGGCGCGCGCGGCGCCCAGCGGCTCCAGGAGCATGCGCATCTCCAGCAGGTCGGCGGCCTCCTGTTCGGTGGGTTCCGCGACGCAGGCGCCCGCGTGCCGGCGGGTGACGACGAAACCTTCCGCCTCCAGCGTGCGCAGCGCCTCCCGCACGGGGACCCGCGAGACGCCGTAGCGACGCGCGAGCAGTTCCTCGGTGAGCCGGCTGCCGCGTTCGTAGACACCCGCGACGATGTCGTCACGGATCGCCGTGCATACCGAGTGCGCGGGAATACGCATGACCCGACCTCCGCCTTAATCCCCGCGAAACGCGGTTGATTGACGCCAGTTCAGTGACTCTATTGCAGAGAGCCGGAAATTCCGATGGCGGACCGGAATCCACAGCTATTTTTTGGACACATAGTGACGCAGAACAGGCAGTCGTCCCGTCGGCATGCGCGAAGGCCCCAGCTCGGTGAGCCGGGGCCTTCGGGAGCGGTGCGCCTTCGGAAGCGGTGTGGTGAGTCCGAGTCGTCAGACGTCCACGCCGTGCGAGCGGAGGTAGGCGAGGGGGTCCATGTCCGAGCCGTACTCCTGGGACGTACGCGCCTCGAAGTGGAGGTGTGCTCCGGTGACGTTGCCGGTCGCCCCGGAGAGGCCTATCTGCTGGCCCGGGGTGACGCTCTGGCCGACGGAGACGGAGAGGGACGACATGTGTGCGTACTGCGTGTACGTGCCGTCGTTCATCTTGATGACGACCTGGTTGCCGTACGAGCCCTCGAAGCCGGCCTCGACGACGGTGCCGGCACCCACGGCGCGGACGGTGGTACCGCTGGCGGCGTGGAAGTCGATGCCGGTGTGGCTGCCGGAGGACCAGACGGAGCCGCCGGCCTTGTAGCCGGTGGAGACGTACGAGTCGCTGATCGGCGAGACGTAGGCGTTGAGCAGGCGCTTGCGCTCGGCCTCGCGGGCGGCGCGCTCCTTGGCCTCGCGCTCCGCCTTGGCCTTCGCCTCGGCCCGGGCCTTCTCCTCGGCGGCGCGCTTCTGCGCGGCTTCCTCGGCAGCCTTGCGGGCGGCGGCCTCCTCGGCGGCCTGCTGCTGGGCGTGGGCCTGGGCGTCGATCTGGTCGGCGACCGAGTCGCCCATGGTGACGGCCTGCGTCAGCCCTGTCTGCTTGACCGAGGACGGGCCGGCGAACGCCGGGGCGGCCAGGGTGCCGATGACACCGGTGGTGGCGAGCGTCGCGACGCCCACGGCCCTTGAGGAGGACGTGCGCTTCGTACGGCTCGGGCGACGGTGCTTCCCGGTGGCGCGGGTGAACGCCATGAAGTGGCTGGTCCTTTCCTTCCTTCTCGCCTACCGGGTTAGCTGACGGGTTCGGAGCAGGAAGGTCTCCTACGGGCTCCCTCCAGGAGGGTGCCCGATTCACCCCAGGGACTGCGATGGGTCCCCGGCTCCCCTGGCTCGCGCCGTACGGGGACTCGGCGATGACTGTCCGGTGCCGCGGGTGCGGCGCAGTGCCTGACGAACAGCCGGACCGACGCTAAGCGTGCCGTCTCTCAAACAACAAACGGATGACGGTTTTTGTAGCGCACGCCACAGCGCAGACACACAACCTCCATATCAACTCCCAACCAAACCAATCAATATGGACAAAGAGGGACCCTGAAGGCTCATCAGCCTCCAGGGTCCCCAGGATGTGCAGCGGCTCTACTCGGCCGCGACCACGCTCACTTCACCGATCCCGAGGGCTTTGACGGGCTCCTCGATCTGGGCGGCGTCCCCGACGAGGACGGTCACCAGACGGTCCACCGGGAAGGCGCTCACGGCGGCCGCGGTGGCCTCCACGGTGCCCGTCGCTGCGAGTTGGCGGTACAGCGTCGCCTGGAAGTCGTCCGGCAGGTACTGCTCGACCTGGTCGGCGAGCGTGCCGGCGACGGCGGCCGCGGTCTCGTACTTGAGCGGCGCCACGCCCACCAGGTTCTGTACGGCGATGTCGCGCTCGGCGTCCGTCAGGCCCTCGGCCGCGAGCGTGCGCAGCACCTTCCAGAGGTCGTCGAGCGCCGGGCCGGTGTTCGGCGTGTCGATGGAGCCACTGATGGCGAGCATCGCGGCGCCGGTGCCGTCCGGGGCGGAGCGCAGTACCTGGCCGAACGCCCGCACACCGTAGGTGTAGCCCTTTTCCTCGCGCAGGACGCGGTCAAGGCGTGAGGTGAGGGTGCCGCCCAGGCAGTACGTGCCGAGCACCTGGGCGGGCCACACACGGTCGTGCCGGTCGGCTCCGACGCGGCCGATGAGCAGCTGTGTCTGGACGGCTCCGGGGCGGTCGACGATGACCACGCGGCCGGTGTCGTCGGCGGTCACCGGAGGCACCGGACGAGCCTCGGCCGGCGAGCCGGTCCAGGCGCCGAGCGTGTCGCCGAGCAGCGCGTCGAGGTCGACACCGGTGAGGTCGCCGACGACGACCGCGGTGGCCGTCGCGGGGCGTACGTGCTTCTCGTAGAAGGCGCGTACCGCCGCCGAGTCGATGGTCGCGACCGTCTCCTCGGTGCCCTGGCGCGGGCGCGACATGCGCGAGGTCGCCGGGAAGAGCTCCTTGGAGAGCTCCTTGGCGGCGCGGCGGGCCGGGTTGGCGGTCTCGTGCGGAATCTCGTCGAGCCGGTTGCGGACGAGCCGTTCGACCTCGCTGTCCTCGAAGGCGGGCGCCCTGAGGGCGTCGGCGAGGAGACCGAGCGCCTTCGGGAGCCGCGACACCGGGACCTCGAGGCTCAGTCGTACGCCCGGGTGGTCGGCGTGCGAGTCCAGCGTGGCGCCGCAGCGCTCCAGTTCGGCGGCGAACTCCTCGGCGGAGTGCTTGTCGGTGCCTTCGGAGAACGCGCGCGCCATGATCGTGGCGACACCGTCCAGGCCCTGCGGCTCGGCCTCCAGCGGTGCGTTCAGGAGGACTTCGACGGCGACGACCTGCTGGCCGGGGCGGTGGCAGCGCAGCACCGTCAGGCCGTTGCCGAGCGCACCGCGCTCGGGCGCCGGGAAGGCCCAGGGCCTGGCCTCGCCGGCCTGGGGCTGGGGGTGGAAGTCCATGGTCACGGTGGCCTCGGTCACTGGGCGCTCTCCTCGTCGGTGGCGGTCTCCTCGTCGGTGGTGATCGGCTCGTACACGAGCACCGCGCGGTTGTCGGGGCGCAGTCGGGACTTGGCGGCCTCCTGGACCTCCTCCGCCGTGACGTCGAGCACGCGCTGTACGGCGGTCAGGGCGAGCTGCGGGTCGCCGAACAGCACGGCGTACCGGCACAGTTCGTCGGCGCGGCCCGCGACCGTACCGAGCCGGTCCAGCCACTCGCGCTCCAACTGGGCCTGTGCGCGCTCCATTTCCTCGGCCGTGGGACCCTCCTCGGCGAACCGGGCGAGCTCCTCGTCGACGGCCGCCTCGATGACGGGGACCTCGACATCGCCGGAGGTCTTCACATCGAGCCAGCCCAGGGAGGGTGCTCCGGCCAGGCGCAGCAGACCGAAACCGGCCGCCACAGCCGTACGGTCCCGGCGTACGAGCCGGTTGTAGAGACGGGAGGACTCGCCGCCGCCGAGGACGGTCAGGGCGAGGTCGGCCGCGTCGCACGCGCGCGTGCCGTCCTCCGGGAGCCGGTAGGCGGCCATCAGCGCGCGCGCCGGGACCTCCTCCTCGACGACCTCGCGCAGTTGCTCACCGATGGTGTCAGGCAGTGCGCCGTCGCGCGGGGCGGGCTTGCCGTCGTGCCCCGGGATGGAGCCGAAATACTTTTCGACCCAAGCCAGCGTGGCCTCCGGGTCGATGTCGCCGACGATCGACAGGACGGCGTTGTTGGGCGCGTAGTAGGTGCGGAAGAACGCGCGTGCGTCCTCCAGGGTGGCCGCGTCCAGGTCGGCCATCGACCCGATCGGGGTGTGGTGGTAGGGGTGGCCCTCCGGGTACGCGAGAGCGGTCAGCTTCTCGAAGGCGGTGCCGTAGGGGACGTTGTCGTAGCGCTGGCGGCGCTCGTTCTTGACGACGTCGCGCTGGTTCTCCATCGACTCGTCGTCGAGCGCCGTGAGCAGCGAGCCCATGCGGTCGGCCTCCAGCCAGAGGGCGAGCTCCAGCTGGTGCGTGGGCATGGTCTCGAAGTAGTTGGTGCGCTCGAAACTGGTCGTGCCGTTGAGCGAACCTCCCGCACCCTGCACCAGCTCGAAGTGACCGTTGCCCTTCACCTGGGCCGAGCCCTGGAACATCAGGTGCTCGAAGAGGTGGGCAAGGCCGGTACGGCCCTTGACCTCGTGGCGCGAGCCGACGTCGTACCAGAGGCACACCGCCGCGACCGGGGTCAGATGATCTTCGGAGAGCACCACGCGCAGGCCGTTGGCCAGGCGGTGCTCGGTCGCTGTCAGCCCGCCGGAGCCGGCCTCGACGGTGGCCGTGTGACCCATGGGCATGTACGTCCCTTCGATCGCGGAAAACTGCTGAATTCCTGCTAGTCATGCCACTGTATGCAAGCGCGCCGACAGCTGGCGAAGTTCCCGGAACGGCTACGCCGAGAGCGAGCGGGCCGGTGGCCGCCAGGACCCCTGTGCATGGGGTGTGGTCCGGGTTGTCAGTGCGGCGGTCCACAATGGAGCTCGTCAGAACCCGTTCATGCCCCGGCAGACACTGTGAAGGAGTCGCAGCAGCGATGGCCCGCCGCAGCACGAAGACCCCGCCGCCCGACGACTTCGAGGAGCGCATCCTCGACATCGACGTCGTCGACGAGATGCAGGGCTCCTTCCTCGAGTACGCGTACTCGGTGATCTATTCCAGGGCTCTGCCGGACGCCCGTGACGGCCTCAAGCCCGTGCACCGCCGCATCGTCTACCAGATGAACGAGATGGGGCTGCGCCCCGACCGCGGCTATGTGAAGTGCGCCCGCGTCGTCGGCGAGGTCATGGGTAAGTTGCACCCCCACGGCGACGCGTCGATCTACGACGCCCTGGTGCGCCTGGCCCAGCCCTTCTCGATGCGCCTGCCCCTGGTCGACGGCCACGGCAACTTCGGCTCGCTGGGCAACGACGACCCACCGGCCGCCATGCGGTACACCGAGTGCCGGATGGCCGACGCGACCTCCCTGATGACGGAGTCGATCGACGAGAACACCGTCGACTTCGCGCCGAACTACGACGGCCAGGAGCAGGAGCCGGGCGTCCTCCCGGCCGCGTATCCGAACCTGCTGGTGAACGGCGCGTCGGGCATCGCGGTCGGTATGGCCACGAACATGGCGCCGCACAACCTCGGCGAGGTGATCGCCGCCGCCCGGCATCTGATCCGCTACCCGGGCGCCGATCTCGAGACGCTGATGAGGCACGTCCCGGGCCCCGACCTGCCCACGGGCGGGCGGATCGTCGGCCTCTCCGGGATCAGGGACGCGTACGAATCGGGCCGCGGCAGCTTCAAGATCCGCGCGACGGTCTCCGTGGAGCACGTGACGGCACGCAGGAAGGGCATCGTCGTCACGGAGCTGCCCTTCACCGTGGGCCCGGAGAAGGTGATCGCCAAGATCAAGGACCTGGTCGGCGCCAAGAAGCTGCTGGGCATCGCCGACGTCAAGGACCTCACCGACCGCTCGCACGGCCTGCGCCTGGTCATCGAGATCAAGAACGGCTTCGTACCGGAGGCCGTCCTGGAGCAGCTCTACAAGCTGACGCCCATGGAGGAGTCCTTCGGCATCAACAACGTCGCGCTGGTGGACGGCCAGCCCCTCACGCTGGGCCTCAAGGAGCTTCTGGAGGTCTACCTCGACCACCGCTTCGAGGTGGTGCGGCGGAGGTCGGAGTTCCGCCGCGGCAAGAAGCGGGACCGGCTGCATCTGGTCGAGGGTCTGCTGGTCGCCCTCCTGGACATCGACGAGGTCATCCGCCTCATCCGCTCCAGCGACAACTCCGCGCAGGCCAAGGAGCGCCTGATCGAGCACTTCTCGCTGAGCGAGGTCCAGACGCAGTACATCCTGGACACCCCGCTGCGCCGGCTCACCAGGTTCGACCGCATCGAGCTGGAGTCGGAGCGCGACCGGCTCAACGGCGAGATCGAGGAGCTGACCCGCATCCTGGAGTCGGACGCCGAACTGCGCAAGCTGGTCTCGGGCGAACTGGCCGCGGTGGCCAAGAAGTTCGGCACCCCGCGGCGTACGGTGCTGCTCGAGTCCTCCGGTGCCACCGCCGCGTCCGTACCACTGCAGGTGGCCGACGATCCGTGCCGGGTACTGCTGTCGTCGACGGAACTTCTCGCGCGTACGGCGAACGGTGACCCCTTCGGGGAGAGTGACGACAAGCGCGCCAAGCACGATCTGATCGTCTCGGCCGTCCCGGCGACGGCCCAGGGCGAGGTGGGCGCGGTCACGTCGGCCGGACGGCTGCTGCGCATCAACGTCATCGACCTTCCGCAGCTGCCCGAGACGACCGCGGCGCCCAACCTCGCCGGAGGAGCGCCGATTTCGGAGTTCCTCACCCTGGAGGGTGACGAGGAGGTCGTCTGCCTGACCACGCTCGACGAGTCCTCGCCGGGTCTGGCGCTCGGCACGCAGCAGGGTGTCGTCAAGCGTGTGGTGCCCGACTACCCGTCCAACAAGGAGGAGTTGGAGGTCATCACGCTCAAGGAGGGCGATCGGATCGTCGGCGCGGCCGAGCTGCGCACGGGCGAGGAGGACCTCGTCTTCATCACCGATGACGCCCAACTGCTGCGCTACCAGGCCTCCCAGGTCCGCCCGCAGGGCCGACCCGCGGGCGGCGTGGCGGGCATCAAGCTCACCGAAGGGGCCAAGGTGATCTCCTTCACGGCCATCGACCCGGCCGCGGACGCGGTGGTCTTCACGGTGGCGGGCTCGCGCGGCACGCTCGACGACTCGGTCCAGACGACCGCGAAGCTGACGCCCTTCGACCAGTACCCGCGCAAGGGCCGCGCCACGGGCGGTGTGCGCTGCCAGCGGTTCCTGAAGGGCGAGGACTGCCTCAGCCTGGCCTGGGCCGGCCCCGCTCCGGCCCGGGCCGCGCAGAAGAACGGCACGCCGGCCGAACTGCCGGAGACGGACCCGCGCCGCGACGGCTCGGGGGTCTCGCTGCCCAAGACGGTGTCGGTGGTGGCGGGGCCGGTGTGATCAGGCCTCGGGGCCCGGTTCCACGGGCTCCGAGCTCAGTTCCTGTACGACGTCCGGGTCCTCGCCGTCAGGGTCCTGTACGTAGCGGAGTACGCCCCACATGCTGTGCTCGTCGGCGTGCGGGGCGTACTCCTTGCACGCCTCCAACTCCTTGCCGAGAGCGGGGGCGTCGATGCCGGAGCCGATGAGGACGAGCTGGGTGAGGCGCTCGTCATCGGTCCCCCAGGGCTCCGGGTAGAACCGCAGGAACCGGCCCACGGCATGCACGGCGTACCGGTTGCGGGTGTCGGCCGCGCCGAAATCGACGTACCCCTTGATGCGATAGAGGCCCTCCGGCCTGCTGTCGAGGAAGTCCATCAACCGACGTGGGCCGAGGGGCACTTCGGAGGTGAAGGCGAGGGATTCGTAGGCGGAGTGCAGGTGTCCGGCGTGATGGCGCCCGTGCTCGTGACCGTCTTCGTGGCCCTGCTCGTCACCGTGCTCGTGGTCGTCCTCATGAAGGTCGTCGAAGGACAGCTGCCCGATCCGCTCCGTGGACGGCTTGCAGTCGAAGAGGAGTTCCGGGTCGATCCGCCCGTACGTGGCGGGGGCGACTGCGGCGCGGTCGGTCAGCGTCCGGACGAATCGAAGTACCCGCTCGGGGTCCTCGGCCCGGTCCGCCTTGTTGACGACGACGAGATCGGCGAGGCCGAGGTGCCGGTCGATCTCGGGATGCTTCTGCCTCGTGTCGTCGAACTCGGCGGCGTCCACGACCTCCACAAGCCCGCCGTAGACGACGCGCGGGTTCTCACTGGCGAGAAGCATCCGCACTAGCTCCTGCGGCTCGGCGAGGCCGCTCGCCTCGATGACGATGACGTCGATACCGGCGGAAGGCTGGGCGAGCCGCTCCAGATAGACATCGAGTTCGCTGGCGTCGACCGCGCAGCACAAGCACCCGTTCCCGAGGGAGACGGTCGAGTCCCCGAGCGCCCCCGCAACCGCCATCGCGTCGATCTCGATGGCCCCGAAGTCATTGACGACGGCCCCGATACGGCTGCCTCCGCTGCTGTGCAGGAGGTGGTTGAGCAGCGTGGTCTTGCCGGAGCCGAGGAAGCCCGCGAGGACGACGACCGGGATCTGTTGGGGACTCGCAGGACTCAACGCGCGACCTCTCTCACACCGATGCGTGCACCGGCTCGTGGACCGGCTCTTGTTACGAGGATTGAATGCCGACTCAGGATACGAGCCGGTGGAAACCCCGCGAAGTGAACGATTGTTAGCGGCGTTCAGGGGGCACACGTTGGACATGGCGCCAGGAACGCGCCCCGCGCTTCCCCCTGTGCGCCCTCTTAGCCGCCTCCCAGCCGATCAGAGCCGCTCGGCACCCTGGAAGACGGCAAGCGTGCCGCCCACCCGCTCGCCGGTCAGTTCCCTGTCGACCCGCACCCGACGACCGGCGGACGGTTGCCTGATTCGGGGGTTGACATGGCCACACAGAGTGCGTTGAAGGGGTGGCTCTCCGCCGCCCGGGGGAGGCTCGCGTCCGCGGCCGGGATGGCCATGGAGGTAGGGACGCGGCACCGCAGGCGTGCCGCACTCACCGAACAGCACCGACTGCATTTCGACCTGCTCTGCAAGGCCATGGTCGATCCCACCCTCGCCGCGGTCCTCAACACGTACGAGGTCGACATCGCTCCTGAGAAGCAGCGGCAGTACCTCTTCGCGAACGCGCTCTACATCAATGCTCTGTACTTTCACCGGATCGGCGCCCTGACCCGGCGAGAGCTCCACGGACACTTCCGCATCATGTGCCAGAACAGGATCTTCCGGGAGTACTGGGCGGCGACCCAGCACCATCGGGAGAGTCTGCCCGACTCGTCCGAAGAGGCCGAACTGGGCCAGATGATGGACGACTTGATGCAGGAGCAGGCCGATTCCGACACCGACGAATGGTGGGTCGTGGGGGCGCCGCCCGAAGAATCCCTTTGATCCCACGCGTCGCGGATTGCCCCACAGGCTGGAACACAGGGGCGCCCCGAAGTCACCGGTCCCTCCCCGGAGTCCGCCGAACACTTCTCGGCACAGGTCGCGGAAAACCAGGCATGCCCGGCCGGGCATACGAAAGGCCCGGCATTGCGTCGATGCCGGGCCGGAAGCGTCCCAACCGTGTGCGCAGGATTCCCGACCTCAAGCGTCCGGGATGTCCGCCTTCGCGCGTACGAGAGTCTCGCGTGTGATCACCACGATCCGCTCATAATCGGCCCGTGCGGCGTCGGGCGGAAGCTCGCTGTCGAGCGCAGCTGTGGCTTCGGTCCCAATGACGGCGAAACGGCCGTCACTGAGTTCGAAGATATCGGGACATGACTGACCGGTGGCGCTGCCTCGCTCGCGTGGTGTAGCCCCGACGCGTCGCACGATCTTCACGGATAGGTACCAGCCTTACTCGGAGTGGTGGACGTTCTCCGAACAGGGGTGGTCGCCGGAGGTATGGACCTCCGGTGTATGGGTGTGCGCCGGAGTATGCCCACAGAGTGGGTAGGTCACACATTATGTCGGCATCTTGTTGCTGGTGCGACTTGAAACAGCGTTGAGGCAGGTGAATTTTACCTGAGCCGCTTGACGGTGTGCGGTGTTTAGGTGATATGTGGCTTCGCGGGGATGTTGGTGGCCTGCGATGCGTAGGTGGCATCCGTAAGCCAAAAGGGAGCCGTACTGGGACATCACTCGGCCAGCGAGGAGTGGCCTTTCACCGAGCAGCTCAGAAGCCCAGCCGGCTGGGCTGTTCGACCAGGCCCTTGCTGACCTGCGCCGCCGCGCGCCTTCCTCCAGGCCATGAGTCAGGCAACGTTCGGTGTGGGAACCAAAGGCCCGCGGCCATCTCAGCCACTGCAGGAACTCTGACCCCAGATGGCCCCGAAAGCCACTTCCGGTAACTCAGGTTAGGCTTACCTCCGTGAGTACGTGCACGAAGGTCTCCCGGGACCTGGACGAGCCCCTCGCGGGGACCGCCGCCACCGCGAGGACGTGGCTGCTGCTGGAACAGCCCGGACCCTGGGGTGCCAGAGCGCTGACCTCGAGTCATCTGGATCCGGACCTCGGGCGCGCTCTGGGGAAGGCCACGGAGGGCACCGGCGTACGTATCGCACTGATCCGCCGCCCGGGGCGGCACGCCGACTGCCACACGGTTGCCGAGCGCAAGGTGTACGCGGCCCACACCGCTCCTGGAAACATATGGCTGCACAGCGCCACAACGTCAGACCCCGAGCAGCTGCTCAAACTTGACTTCGCCGCACTGGGCGGAGGCGCATCCAACACCTTCGACACGGTTCTCGACGGCCGCCCCCACACCGGCAACCCTCTCGCCCTCGTCTGCACCAACGGCAAGCGAGACCGCTGCTGCGCCCTCCTGGGCCGTCCCCTCGCTGCCGAGCTCGCCGCCTCCGGAGTGGACGGCGCATGGGAAGTCACCCACCTGGGAGGCCACCGCTTCTCGCCCACCCTGCTCGTGCTGCCGTTCGGCTACGCGTACGGGCGCGCGGAGGCCCATACCGTCAAGGAGGTCCTCCAGGGCGTACGGGAAGGGCGTGTGGTCACCGAAGGGTGCCGCGGGAGCTCTGCCTGGGAGCGCCCCGGCCAGGCGGCCGAGCTGGCCGTACGCACGGCGACAGGCGAAGAGGCCGCCGACACGCTGACGGTCGTCCACACGGACGGCACGGCACCTCGCTGGGAGGTGACCGTCGCCCACACCGACGGCCGCATCTGGCGCGTCACCGTCGCCCAAGGCGCCTCGCTGCCGCCCCGCCAGGAGAGCTGTGGCTCGGCCCTCGGCTCCCCGGCCCGTATGGACGTGCTGGCGGTGCGCGAGCTGACCCGTCCGGCTGTGGCGGCCCTCGTGGCCCGCTGATCACGCCCCGCTCAAGAGATCAACGCCACACCCCTACGGCACGGCGCGTCCACCCCCGTACCGTCATAGGCATGAGTCCCACTCCCCCTGCCCGACGACTCCGCCTCGGCATGCCGAAACGGATGTTCTCGCAGGTGCTGTTGATGCAGGTGGCGATCGCTGCCGGAGTCGCCGTGCTCGCGACCGGCCTGTTCCTCGCTCCGCTCAGCGACCAGCTCGACGACCAGGCGATGCGCCGTGCCCTCGCGATCGCGCAGACCACGGCCGCGCAGCCGCAGCTCGCCGAGGAGCTGACGTCGACGCCGCCCACGGTCGGCGGGCCCGTACAGGCCGAGGCGGAGCGGATCCGGAAGGCCAGCGGGGCCGAGTACGTCGTGGTGATGAACACGGTCGGCGTGCGCTGGTCGCACACCGACCCCGAACGGATCGGCGATGTCGTCTCGACCGACCCCGGGCAGGCCTTGGCCGGCCACGAGGTCATGGAGATCGACAGCGGGACGCTGGGCCGCTCGGCGCGCGGCAAGGTGCCGTTGCGCGACGCCGACGGCGACATCGTGGGAGCGGTCTCCGTCGGCATCGAGTACGACAGCGTGCGCGCCAGGCTCCTCAACGCGATCCCGGGCCTCTTCGCGTACGCGGGCGGGGCCATGGCCGTCGGCGCGCTGGCCGCGTATGTGATCTCCAGGCGAGTCCAGCGGCAGACCCGCGACCTGGCCTTCTCGGACATCGCCGCGCTCCTGGCGGAACGCGAGGCGATGCTGCACGGCATCAGGGAGGGCGTCGTCGCCCTGGACCGCGGCGGCAGGATCCGGCTCCTCAACGACGAGGCTCAGCGCCTGCTGGGCATCGGCGACGAGGTGGTCGGGCAGCCGCTCGACGAGGCCCTCGGCGGGGGACGTACGACCGATGTACTGGCCGGACGCGTCACCGGCACCGATCTGCTCACCGTCCGCGGTCAGCGCGTCCTGGTCGCCAACCGGATGCCCACCGACGACGGCGGCGCCGTCGCCACGCTGCGCGACCGCACCGAGCTGGAGCAGCTAGGCCGCGAACTCGACTCCACCCGCGGCCTGATCGACGCCCTGCGCGCCCAGGACCACGAGCACGCCAACCGTATGCACACGCTCCTCGGCCTGCTGGAGCTGGAGATGTACGAGGACGCCGTGGAGTTCGTCGGCG
This sequence comes from Streptomyces yerevanensis, assembly GCF_000716805.1. Lineage (NCBI taxonomy): Bacteria > Bacillati > Actinomycetota > Actinomycetes > Kitasatosporales > Streptomycetaceae > Streptomyces > Streptomyces yerevanensis. The sequence goes on from NZ_JNWJ01000004.1 coordinate 158,230, forward strand.
AGGTGGTCGGCGACCACAGGGCCACCGCGGAACAGGTCACGGAGAAGATCCACGACCCGCTGCTGGCCGCCCTGTTGGTCGGCAAGGCCACTGTCGCGGCGGAGCGCGGCGTGGCGCTGTGGATCTCGGACAGAACGCTGTTCCCCGACCAGCTGATCGATCCGCGGGGACTGGTCACGATCGTGGGCAACCTCGTCGACAACGCGCTCGACGCCATCGCCGGCAAGCAGCACGCGCGCGTGGAGGTCGAATTGCGCGCGGAGGGGCGTACGACAGTGCTCAGGGTGCGGGACACCGGGCCCGGAATCCCCGCCGAACAGCGCGAGTTGGTCTTCACCGACGGATGGTCCACCAAGAAGCCTCCGGCGCACGGCAAGCGCGGGATCGGCCTCTCCCTGGTGCGGCGGCTCGCCGAGCGGCAGGGCGGCAGCGCGCGGGTCGCGGAAGCGGACGGCGGGGGCGCGGAATTCATCATCGTGCTGCCGGAGACACTGGCGGAGCCGGGACTCGCACCGCAGCCCGGGCTCGCACGAGAGCCGCGTCTCGTACCCGACTCGGGCCCGCCCCACGAAGCCGCCGTGGCCGGCTCCACGACCACCAAGGAGGAGTCGCGATGATCGAGGTACTGGTCGTGGACGACGACATCCGGGTCGCTCGGGTCAACGCCGCCTACGTGGAGAAGGTCGCGGGCTTCCATGTCGCGGGCGAGGCGCACTCCGCAACGGAGGCGCTGCAACAGGTGGAGGCGTTGCCGCAGCTGGATCTGGTGCTCCTCGACCACTATCTGCCCGACGATACGGGCCTCGCGGTCGTCCAGGAGATGCGGCGGCGCGGCCACCAGACCGACGTGATCATGGTGACCGCGGCCCGTGACGTCTCCACGGTCCAGGCCGCGATGCGGCACGGCGCGCTCCAGTACCTGGTCAAACCGTTCGCCTTTGCCGGACTGCGCGCCAAGCTGGAGGCGTACGCGGCGCTGCGCCGGACCCTCGACGGCGGTGGCGAGGCCGAACAGGCCGAGGTCGACCGGATCTTCGGCGCCCTCTCCGCGGGCTCGGAACCGGGTCTGCCCAAGGGGCACTCCCCCACCACCGCGGAGGCCGTGCGCCGGGCGCTGCTGAGCGCCGAAGGCCCTCTGTCGGCCCAGGAGATCGCGGACCGGACGGGGCTCAGTCGGCAGACCGCCCAGCGCTATCTGAAGCTCCTGGAGCGCACCGGGAGGGCGACGCTGAGCCTCAGATACGGCGACGCGGGCCGCCCGGAGCACCGTTACGTCTGGGCGACCCGCGCCTGAGGGCACGGTCGAAGTACGGGAGTTGCAACCGCGCCCACCTCAGCACGGCTGTCAGGGGAGGCCAGCCGTGCGAGGAAACCCAAGCCCGCGGCCTGCGTCACCAACTCCGTGTCTGCGTACCTGCCTTGCGACCGTAGAGGTGCCGTGTGCAAGAGCAGCAGTCTTGTGAGCGCAAGGCCTTCTTCTGCTTGCAAAAGCGTGTTGTGCTCGTTTTGCTCACGCCACAACACTGGAGCCGGAGCACGGGCACGACGCAGGCCCGGGCTCGGGGAGAGAGACCCGATGATTGATGTCCTGGTCGTGGACGACGACTTCCGTGTCGCCGAGATCAATGCCCAGTACGTGGGCAAAGTGCCCGGCTTCCGGGTCGCCGCCCGCGCGCACACCGCGGCTCAGGCCCTGGCCACCGTGGCCCGCGAACCCGTCGACCTGGTGCTGCTCGACCACTACCTGCCCGACCGGACAGGGCTCGAACTCGTCCAGCGGATGCGGGAACTCGGCCACGCCAGCGACGTCATCATGATCACGGCGGCCGGCGACGTGGAGACCGTACGAGCCGCGATGCGCCTCGGCGCCCTGCACTATCTGGTCAAGCCGTTCACCTTCGCCGCGCTGCGCACCCGCCTCGACTCGTACGCCGCCCTGCACCGCACCGTCGAGCGGGTCGAGGGCCAGGGCGCGGCAGGCCAGGAGCAGGTCGACCGGATCTTCGGCGCGCTGCGTACGACGCCCACGGCCTCTTCGCCCGGCCTGCCCAGCGGACACTCGGAACCCACCATGGACCTGATCTGCAAGGTCCTGCACGAGGCCGACCATCCACTGTCGGCCCACGAGGTAGCCGCCGAGACCGGCCTCAGCCGCTCCACCGCCCAGCGCTATCTCCGCCACCTGGAACAGGCCGGACGGCTGCGGCTCACCCTCAAGTACGGCGACACGGGACGCCCCGAGCATCGCTACACGTGGGTGGCGCCCTGAGGGACTTGGCCGCTTGGGTGCCTGGGCAGCCTTGCCGAAGCCCGGTGCAGTTCCCCGCGTCCCTAAGAGGAGGCCGCAGGCCTCTTAGGGGCGCGGGGAACTGCGCGACCAGCCACAACGCACCCGCAGCTTCGAACTGCACTTCCAGCGGAGCGCTTACGCGTCGATGCGCGAACGGTCCAGTGTCGCCGCCGAGTTGGAGATGAACTCCTTGCGCGGGGCCACTTCGTTGCCCATGAGCAGGTCGAACACCTGCTCCGAAGCCTCCAGGTCAGAGATGTTGATACGGCGCAGGGTGCGGTGGCGCGGGTCCATCGTCGTCTCGGCCAGCTGATCGGCGTCCATCTCACCGAGGCCCTTGTAGCGCTGGATGGAGTCCTTGTACCGGATGCCCTTGCTCTGGAACTCCAGCAGCTTGTCGCGCAGTTCGCGGTCCGAGTACGTGTAGACGTACTTGTCCTGGCCCTTCTTCGGCTGGGTCAGCTCGATGCGGTGCAGCGGCGGAACCGCGGCGAAGACCCGGCCCGCCTCGACCATCGGCCGCATATAGCGCTGGAAGAGCGTGAGCAGCAGGATACGGATGTGCGCGCCGTCCACATCGGCGTCGACGAGAAGGATGATCTTGCCGTAGCGGGCCGCGTCGATGTCGAAGGTCCGGCCGGACCCGGCTCCTATGACCTGGATGATCGCGCCGCACTCGGCGTTCTTGAGCATGTCCGAGATGGACGCCTTCTGGACGTTGAGGATCTTGCCGCGGATTGGCAGCAGCGCCTGGAACTCGGAGTTCCGGGCGAGTTTGGCGGTGCCGAGCGCGGAGTCTCCCTCGACGATGAACAGCTCGCTGCGCTCGACGTCGTCGCTACGGCAGTCGGCCAGCTTGGCGGGCAGCGACGAGGACTCCAGGGCCGTCTTCCGGCGCTGCGCGTCCTTGTGCTGACGGGCCGCGATGCGCGTACGGGCGGCGGCGACGGCCTTCTCCAGGACGGCGCGGGCCTGCCCGGCCACGTCCCGCTTCGTGGAGGTCAGGAACGCCTTGAGTTCCTGGGAGACGACGTTCGTCACGATGCGACGGGCCGCGGAGGTGCCGAGCACCTCCTTGGTCTGGCCTTCGAACTGCGGCTCGGCGAGGCGCACCGTCACCACCGCGGTGAGGCCCTCCAGGGCGTCGTCCTTGACGATGTCGTCCTCGGCGACGCGCAGCAGCTTCTTCGTGCGCAGCACTTCGTTGACCGTCTTCGTGACGGCCTGCTCGAAGCCCGCGACATGGGTGCCGCCCTTGGGCGTGGCGATGATGTTGACGAACGACTTGAGCGTCGTGTCGTAGCCGGTGCCCCAGCGCAGCGCGACGTCCACGCCGAGTTCACGGGTGACCTCGGTGGGCGTCATCTGGCCGTGGTCGTCCAGGACCGGCACGGTCTCCTTGAAGGTGCCCTGGCCGGAGAGGCGGAGGACATCGCAGACCGGCTTGTCGCTCGCCAGGTACTCGCAGAACTCGCTGATGCCTCCGTCGAAACGGAAGGACTCCTCGCCCTTGCTGCCGCCCTCGCCGAGCCCGTACTCGTCGCGGACGACGATCGTCAGTCCGGGTACCAGGAAAGCGGTCTGGCGGGCGCGCTGGTGCAGCGTGTCCAGGGAGAGCTTGGCGTCCTTGAGGAAGATCTGGCGGTCGGCCCAGTAGCGCACGCGGGTGCCGGTGCGGGTCTTGGGGATCCTCTTGAGCTTGCGCAGACCGGCCGAGGCGTCGAAGGGCGCTTCCGGGCCGACCCCCTTGAAGGCACCGGGCGTACCTCGCCGGAAGCTGACGGCGTGCGTGTGCCCACTGCGGTCCACCTCGACGTCCAGCCGGGCCGACAGGGCGTTCACCACGGAGGCACCCACACCGTGCAGGCCGCCGGAAGCCGCGTACGAGCCGCCTCCGAACTTGCCGCCGGCGTGCAGCTTGGTCATCACGACTTCGACACCGGAGAGGCCGGTCTTGGGCTCCACGTCGACGGGGATGCCGCGGCCGTTGTCCCGCACCTCCACCGAGGCGTCGTCGTGCAGGATCACCTCGATGTGGTCGCAGTACCCGCCCAGGGCCTCGTCCACGGAGTTGTCGATGATCTCCCAGAGGCAGTGGAGCAGACCGCGGGTGTCGGTCGACCCGATGTACATGCCCGGGCGCTTCCGCACGGCCTCGAGCCCTTCGAGGACGAGCAGGTGCCGCGCGGTGTAGTTGGAACCGTCCCGGTCTGCTCCGGTCAGCAGCGCTGTGGACGGCACGGACGTCTCGGCGGTCACGCGGTTCGCTCCTCGCTGAATTTCAAGTGGGGCCCTTTAGGGTAAGGACCGGCTTCGGTCGCCGGTCCGAGGGTACCGAGGCCTGGTAGAGCCGTTGTAACGCCACCCTCGTCTGAGACTCAGGGTAGTCCAGGGTCGCATGCCTGTTCGATCCCTCGATGGAGTGAAGTACATATCACGTTCCCTTCCAGGCATGAACCATTTAGGCTCCGGGCACGTCCTCATGAACAACCGGCAATCCAGCCGGGAGGACTTGACCCTGACAGACAGCGCGAACCCGTAAAGATACAAAGACACGCAATACGGCTCATTCGCCGCCAACCGGCAGCAGACAGCCGACTCGGAGAGAGATTTTTTCGAGGCAGAGCCCCGAGCGGGAACGTTTTGGGCCTGGTTGGATGTTGACCCTGGTACGACAGCTCGTCGAGCTAGAGAAGAGGCGACGTGACTACTGTTCTGACCCCCGCGAGCCCACTGACGGCCGCTGACCGCTGCGACCGTTGCGGCGCCCAGGCATATCTGCGCGTCGTTCTCCTCAGCGGTGGTGAACTGCTCTTCTGCGCCCACCATGGACGCAAGTTCGAGCCGGAACTCAAGAAGATCGCCGCTGAGATACAGGACGAGACGGAGCGGCTGACATCCGTTCCGGAAAGCGCCAATGAAGAAGAGCGCTGACACTTCGCATCCACGACGAGCCAGCTACGGCACAGGCCGGTGACCGGGCGGCTGCCCCCCCGCATCGGGGGGGCAGCCGCCTTAAATCTGCCTATCGGCCTGGACATCCCAGCCGGCGACCATGCCTGTATGTCCCTGCCGTCGACCACGGCTGGACATCCTCGTCAGTGGCCCGCATCCAGCCCCCTGACAGCGCCTGAGGCCCGCGTATAGACCCCTGGGCTGTCGGCCAGTCCGCAGCCGCTTCCCCACGACACAAGGCCGATCAGCCGCCCCTGGGCGACCAGCGGACCACCGCTGTCCCCCTGGCAGGCGTCCCGGCCACCGTCCGGCTCCCCCGCGCAGAGCATGGAGTCGGCCAGATACGTCCCGTCCACACCGCCCGGATACGCCTCCTCACAGACCGCGTCGGACAGCACCCGCACCCGGGCGGCCCGCAGACCGTGTGCGAAGTCACCCTTGCCCGTCGTATCGCCCCAGCCGTAGACCACAGCGTCCGTACCGGGCCGGTAGGCCGCGTCACCGGAGCCCGCCACGCGAATCACCGAGCTCGCGGGCAGCGGCTCGGCGAGAGTGAGTACAGCGGCGTCACCGGCGTTCGTATAGCTGTCGTACGCCGGGTTGGCCCGGACCTTGCGCACCGGGATCTCCCTGCCCCCATCCCCCAGCAGGTCCCCGCGCCCGGAGATTACTTTCAGATCGCGGATCTTCCCCAAGGGTGCGCCCAGCGCCTCCTCGCCCAGACAGTGGGCCGCGGTCAGCACAGTCGACCGGCCGATCACCGCGCCCCCACAGAACTGCCCGGCACGCGTACCCCCGAACCGGTCGCGACTCGCCAGCGCCACCACCCAGGGGCTCTTGGAGATCTCGACGGAATAGCCACCTATGACGACGCTGTCGGCCGCCGCGGGTGTGGGGGATGCCAACGAGATCACGGCCGCCACGGCCGCGAGAGCCAGCGCTCGCACATAGGGCCGACGCATACACGCTCCTCACTCTGAGGTCATCATGGGAAACCCAGAGTGATTCACGCGACAGCGGCTCGCACTCCACACACGCCGAAGGCCCGGCTCCCTGTGCGGGAGACCGGGCCCTGGGTGACGTACGACCGGGATCTGAGCGGTCTCGGGGAGACCGCTCAGTCGAGGTAGTCGCGCAGGACCTGCGAGCGCGACGGGTGGCGCAGCTTCGACATCGTCTTGGACTCGATCTGGCGGATGCGCTCACGCGTGACGCCGTACACCTTGCCGATCTCGTCGAGGGTCTTCGGCTGACCGTCGGTGAGACCGAAGCGCATGGAGACGACGCCCGCCTCGCGCTCGGACAGGGTGTCGAGGACGGAGTGCAGCTGCTCCTGGAGGAGCGTGAAGCTGACCGCGTCGGCCGGCACGACGGCCTCGGAGTCTTCGATCAGGTCGCCGAACTCGCTGTCGCCGTCCTCACCCAGGGGGGTGTGGAGGGAGATCGGCTCGCGGCCGTACTTCTGGACCTCGATGACCTTCTCCGGGGTCATGTCGAGCTCCTTGGCCAGCTCCTCCGGGGTGGGCTCGCGGCCCAGGTCCTGGAGCATCTGGCGCTGCACGCGCGCGAGCTTGTTGATGACCTCGACCATGTGCACCGGGATACGGATGGTGCGGGCCTGGTCGGCCATCGCGCGGGTGATCGCCTGACGGATCCACCAGGTGGCATACGTCGAGAACTTGTAGCCCTTGGTGTAGTCGAACTTCTCCACCGCACGGATCAGACCGAGGTTGCCCTCCTGGATGAGGTCCAGGAAGAGCATGCCGCGGCCGGTGTAGCGCTTGGCCAGGGAGACCACCAGACGGAGGTTGGCCTCCAGGAGGTGGTTCTTGGCGCGGCGGCCGTCCTCGGCGATGATCTCCAGCTCGCGCTTGAGCTTGGGGGCGAGCTTGTCGGCGTTGGCCAGCTTGTCCTCGGCGAACAGACCGGCCTCGATGCGCTTGGCGAGCTCGACCTCCTGCTCGGCGTTGAGCAGCGGGACCTTGCCGATCTGCTTGAGGTAGTCCTTGACGGGGTCGGCGGTGGCACCGGCCGCGGCGACCTGCTGCGCGGGCGCGTCGTCCTCGTCCTCGTCCGACAGGACGAAGCCCTGGGCGCCGTCCTCGGCGGGCTCTTCGGCACCGGCCTTGCCGGTACCCGGAGTCTCCTCGGTCGCCTCTTCGTCGATGACCTCGGCGTCGTCCTTCTTGGCGGCGGTCTTCTTGGCCGTCGCCTTCTTGGCGACGGTTTTCTTCGCGACGGCCTTCTTGGCGGTCGCCTTCTTGGCAGCGGCCTTCTTGGCGGGAGCGTCCTCGGCGGGAGCGTCGACGGCAGGCATCGCCGGAGCGGCGGTGGCCTGCTCGACCGTCGCCGTCTTCGCCGCGACGGTCCTGGTGGCGGTGCGCTTGGCCGGACTCTTCGCTGCGACGCTCTTTCGGGTGCGCTTGGGCTCCGCGGCACTGACCATCAGCGTCACACCCTCTTCCTCGAGGATCTGGTTGAGGCTGCGCAGTACGTTCTTCCACTGAGTGGCCGGAATCTGGTCAGCTTCGAAGGCCCGACGCACGTCATCGCCGGCGATCTGCCCCTCAGCCTTTCCCCGCTCAATGAGCGCCATGACAGAGACGGACTCGGCGATCTCCGGCGGGAGCGTACGGGATGTGCTGGCCGACACGAACAACCTCTCGGAACGTTGGAAAACGGCTTCCGGCCCCGTCCAGTGTGGACCGGAGCCGACGACCGTCGACTGGGGGATGAGTCGACGACGCGGGCGGGGGCCGCGAAGATGCACAGCGCCATGAACGGCGTCCGTATTCCCTCGTCGGCAGTCACCTCTTAGGTCATCGCGCTGTTCCGAGGAGCGTTACGCCCAATCTGCGTGGCCCGAGTCACATCCCGTAAGTTTACAAATGCTGCTAGATACGGTCAAAGTTGGTCAACCGGCGGGCGCAAGATCTCAGCACACCGCCGGACTCTGCCGGATCCCAGAGGATCCGGCAGAGTCCGGCGGTGGATCGCTCGCCGACCGCGCGATGCCCCTCGAGAGGACACGCCTCCGACTGCGCCGCCCTCGGCGCGCGGTCAGTGCTCGCGAGGCGCGGGCACCACGCGGTCGGGGTGGACGGTGAGCAGTTGACGCATGGCCGCCTCGGCCGCCGCTCCATCACCGGCGGCGAGGGTGTCGACGATCCGGGCGTGGTGCGCGAGGGAGATCTCGTTCGGCCGGTCGCAGCCGGCGATCGGGCCGCCGGAGACCTGGAGTGCGGCCGACACGATCCCGGAGAGGTGCTCCAGCATGCGGTTGCCGGCGACCTGGATGAGGAGCGAGTGGAACTCCGCGTCGGCGCGCGAGAAGGTGAGCGCGTCGCCCTGCGCCATGGAATGCCCCATGATCTCGACCATGTCGGCGAGCCTCTGCTGCACCTCCTCGCGTCCGTGTCCGGCAGCGAGGCGGGCGGCCAACGGCTCAATCGTCCAGCGCAGCTCGCTCAGCTCGCGCCGCTGGTCGTCGCACTGCGGCCCATAGGCCCGCCACTCGATGATGTCCGGGTCGAGGAGGTTCCAGTCGCTGACGGGCCGTACCCGGGTGCCGACATTGGGGCGGGCGCTGACCAGACCCTTGGCCTCGAGGACGCGGAGTGACTCACGGACGACGGTGCGGGAGACCTCGAACCGCTGGCCGATCTCCTCGGGCACGAGCGGGCGGTCCGCTCCGAGGTCTCCGGAAACGATCATCTGGCCGAGCTGTTGGACGAGTTGGCCGTGCAGGCCGCGACCGCGGGAGCCTGTGGCCCGCCTGCTCACGCGGCCCAACTCCGGGTCCGTGCCCTCCCACGCGGGGGCGCCGACGCGATCGACGCCGGGGGCCTCCGCGTAGGGATAGCGGTCGAGTTCGCCCGGGCCGGCGAGGCCGGAGTCTGCGGAGCGGGCGGCGGTCATCATGGTGTGCGCAAGGGTACTCACGCATCCTTTGTCGGCGTCGCCCCCAACTGCCTTGAGGTCTTTGGTGAAAAGCACACGAAAGGGTGATCGCTCACCCCGTCGCAATTGACGCCTTATCGGAAAGAAATGGGCGCTCCCCGATGAGTTGTACGCATCGCGGGAACGCCTGTGCCGCTCATAGCGGTCATCGGATCCTGCTCCGCAGAGTCGTGAGCAGATACGTGCAGAGCAGGACAGCGAGCGACAACATCAGTGCACCGCCCACGGGTTGAGCGATCATCCGCGCCCCAGCTGCCAGATATCGCTCACCCCCGAAGGGCCACTGCACCGGCACGAACTCACGTAGCCGCGTCGAAAACCCGGTCGCGGTTCGCACGGACGGTCCTTCCAGGACCTTGTGCACGAGGGGTACGACGACGATCGGTACGGTGAGAACGGCCGCCAGTCCGGCGGTCGTCGACCGGAAGACGCCCGCGGCCAGCACGCCCGCCCAGGCGCAGCCCACCACGAGGCCGATCCAACCGGCGCTCAGCGAAAGCCAGTCGGCGGGAACCCCGACGACCTCCCGTCCGTAGACGATGTAGAGCAGTTCGGCGTCCACGCCCACCGTGAGGATGGCCAGGATCAGCGCGGTGGTGGCGGCGACGAGGAGTTTGGCGGCGAGCAGTCCCAGGCGGCGGGGGACGGTACCGCGGTCCGCGGCCAGGGCGGGATGGCGGAACTCGTCGCCGAAGGCGACAGCGCCGAGCAGCCCCGCGCCGAGCGCCGCGGGCGGCAGCGGAAATTGCTGCGGCCACGCGGCGAGCAGCCGCGGCTGCGGCGTGTGCCCCACCCGTGCCAGGAGTACGGAGGTGACGGCAGAGATGGCGAGCACCGCTGCCGCAGTGAGGTAACCGGTGCCGACTCCTGCCGCACGGCGCAGTTCATAGCGCAGGGGACGCAGCGGATTGCGGCCTTGGCGGACGGTGATGGGGGGCGGGAGGGAGGGCAGCGCGTCCACGTTCTCCGGCTCGGCGAGCCTCTCAGAGGCCTCGGCCTCCTGAGGGTCAGTCGCGGGCCGCTGCTCGATCGGGGGCCCCATGTCGCCGACTTCATCGGCCAGTTGATGTACGAGGATGCCGTGACGGTACGCGGTTTCGCCGACGTCGGCACAGGTGCTGCCGTACACCGAGAGGCGATTGCCGTCCTCCCGCACGACTTCGACGGAACGCCGTGTGGTGCGCGCCTCCTTGGCTAGAAGGGCGGCGAGCCGGGCGGCGTGTGGGCTGCGGACGGCGACGCGGGGCCGGAGCCGGGTGCGGGCGAAGTCCGCGACCTCCTGGTCGGCTACGAGCTTGCCCTCCTCGATCGTGACGACCCGGTCGGCGGTCCGCGCGGCCTCCTTCGGGTCGTCCGTGGTGAACAGCACGGTGCCGCCCCCGGCTGCGTACGCGCGCAGAACTCCGTGCAGCCAGCGGCTTTCACGGATCGAGAGACCGTCGGCGGGGGCATCGAGAACGAGCGTGTGCGGGTCCGCCAACAGCGCGCAGGCGAGACCCAGACGACGGTCCATACCGCGTGAGAGCGCGTCGAGGCGTTCATCGCGCAGGCTGACGAGACCCACCGCTTCGAGGACTTCGTCGGCGCGACGGACGGGCACGCCCACGGCGGCGCACAGCATGCGGAGTTGACCGCGGATCGTGCGTGCCGGATGGCCGGGCACCTCTCCGAGGAGCACGCCCACTTCGCGTGCGGGATGGGGGATGCGGTGCAGCGGACGACCTCTGAAGTGGGTGATTCCGCGGCCTTGTTGGAGTTCGAGCATGAGCCTCAGCACCGTTGTCTTGCCTGCGCCCGGCGCTCCGAGAAGCGCCGTGACGCGTCCCGCGTGCGCCTCGAAGGACACGTCGTCGACGGCGGGCGGAAGCTCCTTGCGGGGGTTGCTGGTCAGTCCGATGGCCTGGATCACCCAACGCAAGATAGCGCGATATGTACGGTTTTTCGGGCATTCCAACTTCGTTCCGGGACGCCCCTCGCACTGGGCGAGCCGAGTCCTGTGTCAGACCTCGGGGCGCAGCATCGGCGGATTGAGCAACGTGGCGCCGCCCGCACGGAAGAGCTGGGCGGGGCGGCCGCCCTGCCGGGTGGTCGTACCGCCGGTGGGGACGAGGAAGCCCGGGGTGCCGGTCACTTTGCGGTGGAAGTTACGGGGGTCGAGCACAACTCCCCACACCGCCTCGTAGACACGACGCAGCTCGCCGACGGTGAACTCGGTCGGGCAGAAGGCAGTGGCCAGCGATGAGTACTCGATCTTGGAGCGGGCGCGCTCCACCCCGTCGGCCAGGATCTGCGCGTGGTCGAAGGCGAGCGGTGCCGCCTGTTCGCCGTCGCGGCCGTATCCGCCCCGCTGGAGCAGTTCCTCGACGGGGGCCCAGCGCGCGCTGTTCGCGTCGCCGCCCGCCCTGGGCGCGGGCAGATCGGGGGCGAGCGCGAGATGAGCGACGCTGACGACCCTCATCCTCGGATCGCGCTTGGGGTCGCCGTAGGTGGCGAGCTGCTCCAGGTGCGCGCCGTTGTCCTGCGCGGGGGCGTCCGGGTCGTGGGCGCACAGCCCGGTCTCCTCGACCAGTTCCCGCGCGGCGGCCTGCGCCAGGTCCTCGTCGGGCCGCACGAAGCCGCCGGGCAGCGCCCACCGCCCCTGGAACGGGGGCTCGCCCCTCCGTACCGCCAACGCGCACAGGGCATCGCGACGCACGGTCAATACGACCAGGTCAACGGTGACGGCAAAGGGCGGGAAGGCTGACGGGTCGTAGGGCATGCCGCGATCATAGTCGTCTGCCTGACGATAAGCACTCCTTTCCCCGGCCACTGGGACAGCTGATCCAATCCGCCCCGATACGGACGCCAGGGGAGGCCGTCGGCCCTTGATCCCATCGGGTCCAACGGGCTCGCACCCCCGGCTGCAGCCCGCCGGCCGCCTCCTCGGCCATGGCGAGACCGAGCCTGCTGACGCGTACGGAGAAGTACCGTTGCCCCACCCTCATGTGTCGCTCCTTGTCTCACGACGTCCAGCCCCTCGCCGGGGCCGAGAAGCGCTGCTCGTGCTGTCGCCGACCCGGCCGCGTCCTTCCGCAGCGGTGGGGCTCTCGGCGGCAGGCCGGGGGCGGCGCGTGCCTCCCGGCCCGGTGGAGCGTCGGCTCGGATGGCTGCCGGAGCTGCCGGTGGACCGCGTCCTGCGTCGGCGGAACGCCGTCCGTGTCGACGGTGTCGGGGTGTGGCCGGGCGGCCCGTCGGCTCCGGCCCGCGGCGCCGAGGAAACGCTCGCCTGGGCCCCCGCCGTCGCGCCGCTGCGATCGGTGCGCTCCTTCCGAAGGCACCGGCGGATCGACTCGGGATCCAGCCCCTCGTTGCACGCCTGGTGCAGCAGGCGAGCGAAGAGATACCCGGGGTCCGCGCCGAGCGCCATGGCGAGGGCTTCGCGGGCCTCCAGCTCATCGCCGGAGGACCAGGCGACCCATCCCGCGAGGGTCAGCGGCGCAGCGGCGTGCTCTCCGTACGCTCCGACACAGCGGCGGGCCAGGGCACGCCACAGGCGCAACGCCGGACCCGCCTCGTCGCCCTCCATCCACTCCGCCGCGCTGTCGCGCGTCGTGCGGTCCTGGAGACCGAGGATCAGGGTGGCGGCCTCGTCATGGGCCAGTAGCTCATCGTCGCGGAGATCCGCCGGAAGCATGCCGGACAAGGGTGGGGCATCGGCGAACCGGCGCATGACCCGGTCGGCCAGCTCCAGGGTCTGGGCCGCCACGTCCGCGCGGCTCTCGTCGTCCAGGATCCTGGGGATGAGAGCCATGCTCACGGCGTTCAGCGCGGACTCCTGCTCCAGCGCCGCCGCGGTCTCCCAGGGGCTGAGCCTGGACCTCAACTCCCGCAAGGTGCCCCGGACTTGGAGACCGGCGTAAGTTGCCGCAGCGGCCAGGACCGAGGTGCCGGGCAGGCCCATGGGCGTACCGCCGGAAGGACAGCACTCCTCACTGGGACAGCAGTACGACCAGAAGCGGTTGTCCGTGATGCACAGTGCCTCGACCACGGGGACGTCGAGAACGCCGCACGCCGTGCGCAGCAACTGCGCCAGTGGGCGCAGCCGTTCCATGACCTCCCACCCGGACTCGTTGTCCTTGGGGTCCTGACAGAGGAAGGCGACCATGCTCTCGACCGGTGCGCCCCTGCGTTCGCTTCCCTTGATCAGGCCCTGCGCCAACTGCTCGGCGACGGCCGGCCAGTCGTCCGCGTTGCCGGGGATGCCGAGCCGTGCTCGCCCGCCGAACCGGCCCCGCCCGTCCCGGTCGTGCAGGGCGACGAGCACGATGCTGTCCTCGGGCCGGTACCCGAGCAAGTACGGCAATGCATCGGCCAGTTCGGCCGGAGTGCGGAGCGTGACCTGGTGCTCGGCGCACGGGACACCGTCCGCACCGCGCCCCGCACCGTCGGCACCTCCAACCGCGCGGTCTTCCCCATGACCATCGCGCCCGCTCCCTTCTCCATGCCCGTCGCGCCCGCTGATGTCGCCGTTGCCGGAAGTCCCGGCCGCTTCGCTGTGGTTCGTCATGTGGCGACCATCCCGCGGATTCCAGAGTTCCGCTTTGCCCTGTGGACAACCTTGATCATGACCGCGTCAGAAGTTGTCCACAGCGCGGCGGACGCATTCGTGCGATGTCCGACCCATCGGGTTGCATGGGGCCATGACCCACGAAGAACTGCGTACCGCGCACGGCCGATACCGTTCTCGCCCGCCTCGTCGGCGCCCGGGCGGGCGCGGCCCGACTGTGCGAGGACCAGTCGACTGTGCGAGGACCAGTGGCGAGCCATCGAAGCACTCTTCGCCGACAAGCGCAGAACCCTGGTCGTGCAGCACACCGGCTGGGGCAAGTCCGCGGTGCACTTCGTCGCGACCGCGCTGATGCGCGAGCAGGGCGCAGGCCCACGGTCATCGTCTCCCCGCTCCTCGCGCTCATGCACAACCAGGTCGAGGCGGCCGCACGCGCCGGAATCCAGGCGCGGACCATCAACTCGTCCAACACGGAGGAGTGGGACACGATCCAGCACGAGGTGGCCGCGGGTGAGGTCGATGTGCTCCTGGTGAGCCCGGAAGCACTGATTTCTCCACGCACGACGGCCACCGCGAGACCGACCTGGCGATGCCCGCCCTCTTCGGCTGCCCCTACTCGGACCAGGTCCTCGACGGCTACCGGTGGGCGGCACCCCTCGCCGACGGCTGGGCGGACCGCGCCGGAGTGCACCAGCTCTTCCCACTGCTGGTGCACGCCACGCTCGTCGGCCGCGGCTACGCGGAACGGACCCTGAAAACGGCTCGGGCGGCGCTCGCGCGGTGAGCGCGGGCACCGCGCGGAGCGACGTCGAGGCGAGGAAAGCGAAGGGACTCATCGCATGTAAGCCGCTTTCACGGCGGAGGAGAAGGAAGCCCTTTCATGGCCTCGCCGCAGGCAACGTTATCGGTCGGCCCGGGGCCAAGTCGTGTGGGTTTTCCGGGATGATGAGCCGTCTGCGCACACGAAAACTGGGAGGCGCCGCGCGGGCGCCTCCCAGTCGAAGTCGAGGGCGAGGAAAGCGAAGGAACTTGTTTCGGAAAAGGAATTGAGAAGGAAGCCCCTTCATGGCCTCGCCGTGGGCAACGCTAGCACTCAGCCCGGGATCAGGTCGCGCAGATTTTCGAGGGTGATGATCCGGGAGTCCGGGTGCAGCCCCTCGGCACGTTCGAGACCGATGTACATCACGGGCTCGTCCGGGACCGGCCCGCCGTCCCACAGGTCCACGGCCGTGGTGTCGCGGGACATCAGGTCGATCAGGTATCGCACCGTCAGCTGCTCGCGCTCCACGAGGGCGCGCACCACCTTGGACACCGATACCTGGTTCTCCTCGACCCGATTGGCCGATGAGATGCCCTTCAGGTACAGGTGCAGCCACTTCGCGCGCCACCGGCCGTCGTCCTCGCGGCGGAACACCAGCGGCAGCGCCACCCTGCCCACTCCGCGCAGCTCCGACTTCATCCGCACGGTGCGCGGCTCGAACGGCCGGCCCTTCTGCTCGCCGTCGCGCAGCATGAACCCGAAGAACGACTCCTCGACCTCCTCGAAGCCTTCGCCGGCGTAGATGTTGACCTGCGGCACGATGAATGCGCTGCGTACCCGGTCCAGGGACAGGTTGATGAATTCCGAGGCCCCGTCGGGCGCCTCGGTGACATCGCCCGAGTGCTCGCCCCCGACAGCCGTGAGGGAGGTGTAGGAGAGCCAGGAGTCGGTGCTGTAGTCGGCGTGGAGAAGCAGCGCCGAAAGGTCGTAGTCGGTCCGGTTCTCGGTCTCCTTCCAGTACACGAAGAAGCGCAGCTGTTCGCCGTCGACCGCCGAGACCGAACCTCGCGGCAGTACGCCGAGCCCGGCCGCGGTCGCCCTGCCGCTGAGCGGGAGCGCCACGTCCAGGATGTCGGGGTCGAGCAGCAGCCGGCCCGGCGCCGGGAGCCGACGGCGCATCTCGGCGTCGAGGGCGGCGATCAGCCGGTCGCGGTCGGCGGCGGGGACGGGCGGCCGGACGTCGGGGGTCACCCAGGCGCGGCCCCGGCGGTTGACGAAGATGCGGAGTTCGTCGGTCTCCCGCTCCCGGTTGTGGAGGTGCTCGCGGACCGAGAGCACGACCCGGCCGGAGACCTCGGGAGCGACCTCCACCACAGCGGCCACCACCGCGTCCCGCTCCTCCTGGTCGGCGGCGATGCGCAGCAGGAGGTCCAGGGCGCGAAACAGCTTGCCGGGAGCGGACTTCAGCAGCTGCACCGCACCGAGGACGTCGAACGCGTCGAGCAGCTTCTCGACCCGGCTGTCGAAGGACCGCGCCTCCTTCTCGCCCCGCGCGACGGCGAACACATCGGCGGCGTGCGGCCAGCGCGGGTACTCGTGCGGGTGGAGACGCTCACCCAGCCGCTTGAAAGGCTCGCGGTGCGCGTGCACATCGGCCAGCTTGGCGGGGTTCGCCGCGACCACGGCGTCGAGGCCCGCGAGCAGCCCGCGGCGCACCGGCCGCGACATCGCCCGGAACCGGGTCGGCTCCTGCAGCGTCACGTCGCCGCCCGACAGTGCGCAGGCCAGCCGCAGCACATCGGTGACGGTGTCCAGGAGGAGGTCCGCCCCGACGCCGAGACGGGCCTCGTTGACGATCGCCCGGTTCTCCCGGACCGGGATCGACTCCGGCTGGGGGCCCAGCGCGCACCGCTCGGCGAGGGTCTTGAGGTCGCGCAGGTGGTCCTCGCCCAGCGGGGTCGTGCTGCCCGCCAGAGCCAGGTACAGGTCGGTGAGTTCGTCGTCCAGGTCCCGGCCGAGGTACAGGACGGTCACCCGGTCGCCCGCCGAAGCGATCAGCTCGTCCTGCACCGCGAGCATCTCCTCGTAGGTGTGCTGGTAGCGGCCGTACGTGGGGAGGCTGAGCAGGTCCAGCACTCCGTGTGCCAGCTGCGTCAGCACGTTCTCGCGCGACTTGTCGTCGCCGAGCGCCTGCGTCACGCACCGCATCCAGAACTCTTCGGTGTCCGGCACGTTCGCCGGGAAGTCGATGAAGTACGAGTTGTGCCGGACGTGGTCGCCCACCATCTCGCTCACGGTGCGCAGCGTCCGCTTGGCGGTGTGCACGACCGCGGCCTCGGACAGCCCCGACAGCCGCGCCAGCAGTTCCGCCGAGAGCTTGAAGCCCACGGACGTCAGCGCCGCGTCGAACTGCCGCGCGGCGGCGGCTCCTTCCCCGGCGGAGCCCTTGGGGGAGGAGAGGCGGTGGGTGTGCCGGATGACCAGCGATTCGAGACTGTGCGCCATTCGGGGATGATCGCAGAGGTGTGCGAGCCGGCGCACAGGAGTTTTTTTGTACGCGCTCCGACGCCGTGGTCACACCCGCCACAGCAAGATCATCTCTGAGTTGTCCGATAACGCCACAGTGGCGTCACCGCGCACCGCAGGTCGGCCCGTGCTGAGGCCAACAGCGCACCGTCACCGACGAATCCCCCAAGGCGATCGCCGCCTTCCTGCGCCCGCCCGGTCCGGGAGTTGCCCGGCGTGGGCGCGAAAATCGCCGCGACGCTCGACGAGTACGGTCTGCACACCGTCGGCGACGTCGCCGATCGCGCCCGCGCCCGCTACGGGCACCGGGTGCTCTACCCCGCCGCCCTCGCCATCAGCTTCCATCCCCCGTCAACCCGGCAGTGGGACCCAAGGTGGTCGCCCGGAGGACGCGCGTGGCGTCGTGCGGCATAAGCGCGACAGCGGCAGGCGCCTGCCGCGCGAAGCCGTCCTGCCGCCCGAGCGCATCACCGCCGTCGAGACCGGCGCCTGCCCGCACACCGCGATCCGCGACGACATCTCCGCCAGCCTGGAAGCCGTCGAGCACCTGGAAGAGACCTCCACCCCCTCGACCTGGTGCACGTCGAGTCCGGTGGTGACAACCTGACCGCCATCTTCTCCAAGGGCCTCGTCGACGTGCAGATCTTCGTCATCGACGTGGCCGGCGGCGACGACGGCACCCGCGAAGTCGCCGACTGGGTCACCGGCCACCTCACCCAGTGGCGAGCCGGGGCAACTGCATGAACCCCTCCTCCCAACTCGCCCCCGCCCGCGCCACGTCCGACGTCGACATTCCCTCAACCGGCGGCCAGGAGCCCGCCGGACACCCCTACGGCGTACGTGCCACGACCAGGGTCCGCGCCGCACACAACGGACGCGCCACCGCCCTCCCGCAGTTGCGCAGCGACGGCCCCTTCCACCTGCGGCGCATGCGCACTGCCGGCAAAGCCGCCACGGTGGGGATCATCGGCGCGACGAGCGCCCCGCTCGGTGGCGACCGGCTCACCCTCGACATCACCGCCGAGGACCGGGCCGAGCTGAAGGTCGCCACAGCTGCCGCCACGCTCGCCCTGCGCGGCCCCACCACCGAAGCGGCCACCTCGATGTGCGCCTCACCGCCGGAGAACACGCCCATCTGCGCCGGCTACCGCAGCCCCTGATCAGCGCCGTCGGCAGCGATCTGAGGCAGACGTACACCGTCGAACTCGCCGCCACCTCACGGTTCGTGCTGCGAGAAGAGCAGCTCCTGGTCGTGGACCCACTCCTCGACGTCCGACGAGACGCCGTACTCCTCGGCGAAGGCACCAAGAACGGGTGCGCCGTCCTCGCACCGCTGGCAGGCGGCCCGGCACTGCTCGCCACCACCATCGCACCAACCACCTCGACGCTGCGGGAACTGCTCGACGAGGCACACGCACGCGCCCTCACCCGCTGACGTCGACGAGCCGGCGCCCCGGCGGGCCGACTGTCCCACGCCGTCCTGACATCCCCGGGTGGGCGGATGTCAAGCCCCGGAACTACGTGACTACCTCCCCAGGCTCTCTTCACGGATGGTCGAGTCAGTCGATTCGGCAACCCGCTCGGTCTCGTGAGGATCAACGGGACGAGCGGTCCAAGGGAAAGAAGAAGAACATGAACAAGCACTTCCGCAAGGCAGCGATGGCGACCGTGCTGGCCGTGGGCACCGCTCTCGGGGGATTCGCGGCGACGGGCATTGCCCAGGCGGACGAGGACGCCGGCGTCATCGACGGCAGCGGCAACACCCGCGACGACTGGGGCGACGAGGGAACGCTCAAGAAAGGTGCCGAGAGCAACGCGGTCGCCCTGTGGCAGACCGTCCTGGTGGCTGACGGCACCTTCTTCAAGGACAGCGGCACCCTGCGCCCGTTCACCGAGGACGACATCAGCGGCGAGTTCGACTCGCGTACGGTGTCGGCGACCAAGAACTGGCAGAAGGACAGGGGTCTGAATCAGAGCGGCAAGGCGAGCCCCGCGTCCTTCGAGGTCGCGGACAACAACCTCAGTGCCGTGAACGGTAATGGCACTGTCGTCTATGCCGGCAGCGTCGACAACGCGACCTTCAAGCGGAAGACGGTGGCCGGTTTCGAGAAGCAGGTCTACTCCGTAAAGTTCGACGGTTCGTCGGTCCCGACCACTTACTGAGTAGCCGTATCTCAGCCGATCGTGGAACGTGCGGGTCGGACAGGTTTCCCGCGGGGTGATCTTCCCGTTGTACGCGTATGAAGACAGGGCCTCTCGGCAGCTCGGGGATGCGAATCCGACCGAGCAGTGCCGAGAGGCCCTGGTGTCGTTGTTGTACGCGTCCGAGCCCGTTCAGTTCAATTCGGCTGCTCCATTGTGTGATTGTCTCGCGCATGCGTACGGCAACGTGGCCGGTCATCCGGACCGGGAACGCCGGTATCCCTCGGAGAGGACGGACGCGGAGTGGGCGGCCATCCGGCCTTTGCTGCCGGTGCCGACCTGGCTCCAGGGCCGGGGCGGGCAGCCCGCAGAGTTCACCTATCCGGCCAGGGCGAGGACGAGCGGGAGCACCTGGTCGGCACCGGCCTGACGCAGGAGGCGTGCGCCTACAGCGAGGGTCCAGCCGGAGTCGGTGTAGTCGTCCACGAGCAGAACCGGGCCGGGAGTGGCGGCCAAGGCGGCGGCGAGTTCGTCGGACACGGTGAACGAGGCGGCCAGGGCGCGCAGCCGCTGGGCGGAGTTGCTGCGGTGCCCTGCATGTTCGCCGGCCTGCGGGGTGTAGGCCAGGCTGCCCAGCAGCGGGAGCCGGCCCACCCGGGCCAGACCCCCGGCCAGGGAGGCCACCAGCTGTGGGCGGGTACGGGAGGGCATGGCGACGATCCCCACCGGCCGCGCCGCCGCGTCAGGGGCACCACTGGCCCAGCCGCCCGGCGAGCGCGCCCAGTCGGCCACCACGGTCACAACCGCGGCCAGCACGTCGTCCGGGACCGGCCCGTCCGCGGCCTGTGCCGACAGGAGCGGGCGCAGGCGGTTGCCCCAGCCGATGTCCGACAGCCTGCCCAGCGCGCGCCCGGTGACCGCTTGCTGGCCCGCGGGGATACGGCCCTTGAGGTCGACCCCGACCGCGGCGAGCCCGGTCGGCCACATCTTGCGAGGTTCGACCTCGACTCCCGGGCGGTCCAGCTCACCGGTCGCTGCCGCGAGGGCCCCGGGCGAGACGGCGGGATCGAGCCAGGGCCCGGCGCAGGAGTCGCAGCGACCGCACGGGGCCGCCTCCTCGTCATCGAGCTGCCGCTGCAAGAACTCCATCCGGCACCCCGTGGTCGCCACGTAGTCCCGCATGGCCTGCTGCTCCGCTTCCCGCTGCTTCGCCACCCACGCATACCGCTGCGCGTCGTACGCCCACGGCTCGCCGGTGGCGGTCCAGCCCCCCTTCACGCGCTTGACCGCCCCGTCCACGTCCAGGACCTTCAGCATCGTCTCCAGCCGCGAACGTCGCAGATCCACCAACGGCTCCAGCGCCGGCAGCGACAACGGACGGCCCGCCTCCTCCAGAACCGCCAGCGTGCGCCGCACCTGCTCCTCGGGCGGGAAACCAACAGACGCGAAGTACGCCCAGATCGCTTCGTCCTCCCGCCCCGGCAGAAGCAGCACATCCGCATGGTCCACGCCACGCCCTGCCCGCCCCACCTGCTGGTAATAGGCGATCGGAGACGAGGGCGACCCCAGGTGCACCACAAATCCCAGGTCCGGCTTGTCGAAGCCCATCCCCAGCGCCGAGGTCGCCACCAGCGCCTTCACCCGGTTCGCCAGCAGGTCCTCCTCCGCCTGCAGCCTGTCGGCGTTCTCCGTCTTCCCCGTGTAGGAGGCCACCGGGTACCCGTGCTGCCGCAGGAACGCCGCGACCTCCTCCGCCGCCGCCACCGTCAGCGTGTAGATGATCCCCGAACCCGGCAGATCCCCCAGCCGCTCCCCCAGCCACGCCAGCCGATGCGCCGCATCCGGCAACTCCAGCACCCCCAACCGCAGGCTCTCCCGGTCCAGCGGCCCCCGCAGAACCAGAGCATCCCCGCCCCCCGTGCCCAATTGCTCGGCCACGTCCGCAGTCACTCGCGCGTTCGCGGTCGCAGTGGTGGCCAGCACGGGTACACCTACTGGCAACTCCGTCAGCATCGTGCGCAACCGTCGGTAGTCGGGCCGGAAGTCATGACCCCAGTCGGAAATGCAGTGCGCCTCGTCGACCACCAGCAGACCGGTCGTAGCCGCCAGCTTGGGCAGCACCTGATCCCGGAAATCCACAGAATTAAGGCGTTCCGGACTCACGAGGAGAACGTCGGTCTCGCCGCGCTCCACCTCCCCGTAGATGGTGTCCCACTCCTCCGGGTTGGCCGAGTTGATGGTCCGCGCCTGGATACCGGCCCGCGCCGCCGACTCGACCTGGTTACGCATCAGCGCCAACAGCGGCGAGATGATCACCGTCGGTCCGGAGCCACGCCGGCGCAGCAGAGCGGTGGCGACGAAGTACACCGCCGACTTGCCCCAGCCGGTGCGCTGCACCACCAGGGCACGCCGGCGCTCCTCCACCAGAGCCGCCACCGCCTGCCACTGATCCTCCCGCAGCCGCGCCGAACCCTCCGGATCACCGACCAGCTCAGCGAGGATGGCATCGGCTTCAGTGCGGAGCTCCAGATCGTCCATGCCCCCATGCAACCCGACGGCACTGACAATCGACGAATCCACCAAGCGCGACCAAGAGCTCACGAAGGGCGCACCTGTCACGCCCGGCCCCGGCTCGAGGACGGCCAGGGCCGAGCGCTCAGCCACCGCCGCGACGGCCAACGCGCGCGTGACGGCCGATGTGGCCAAGACCGGCTGGACTCTCGCGGTCGCCGCGCGCATGCTCCGGAGAACCGGTGCGCAGGAAATGGTGCCGCTGGTGCTCATCGTGCAGACGTGCCTCACGCGTCGCCAGGGAGAGCACTGTGCGGGTATATATAAGACGCATCACCAGATAACAGTCAGTGAGCCTGATTGCTCGTTGCCGCAATCAAGTTCGACAGGAAGAATTGGGGTCGCGCCCCGCATGGCCTGCCCGAAGCCCGCTAGGGCTGTGCCGCGGTGCGCTCCCCCGCCCGACCCCCGCCCGCAATATGGGCGCGTAGCCGAAGGGAGGACCGTGACCTTCGGATTCGCTCCGTCCCCGGCGGCATCGATGCCGACGTCCGCCGCGTCCGCCAACTCACTGGCCCGGATGCTCGAACCCGCTGAGTGGGCCGCCGCGGGGATTCCGCTGCTGCGCGATCCCCGGGAGGTCGTCAATGGGCTGCACTCCCGGCATCGACCCCGGCCCACGACTGCCATAGTGGCCGTCCTCGATCCGGAGGAACGGCTGCAGGCGAGCGCCTCGTTCACCCGTCGCCCGGCTCCGGCGGACGGCTGGATGTTCCGTAACGCGCTGCTCGCGCAGCTGCGCCGGGTCATCCCGCACGACCTGCGGCGTCGTACCCCGGTGCGTACGGCCGTGCTGCTCTACTGCCGTGAGGGCGACGCTCGCTGGACGGAGGAGGACGGGGCGTGGATGTGGGGGCTGCGGGACGCGTGCACGCTGCACGGGCTGCGCTGCGGGGCGTACATCACGCTGACGGGTGAGGGCTGGCAGGTCCTGGGCGAGGGGCGCGGCGGCCGTCATCCCAACGCGGACTCAGTGCCGGAGTCCTTCGAGTCCTTCGCCGCGGCAGAGGTGTCCCAGCCGCGCACCGGTGGCGCCGCCTCGGACATACTGCGCCGCGCGGCGGCCCGCTGAGCCGAGGAACCGAAGCCGGCCTGATCGCCGCCAGCGGTCATGGGCGCCCACGCGCGCGTGGAGCCCGGCCCGGTGACGTACCGACGCACGGCAAACCTCGACGGCAACCCACATGGAGTCGGGCATGGCGACGATGGCCACGCCGGTACGTCCCCCCGTACCGGCACACGTCGAACCGTCCACCGTGCACATGCCGCCGCGGCGGCACCCGCCCCCTTCAGGGGAGGCGGGTTCTCAGACCCTCGCCCCCAGCACCGAGTTGATCTTCTGCGGGTCGCCGCAGACGATCAGCAGGGTGCCGGCTCGACCGAGGGCCAGCGGCAGGGCCGTGGCGGCAGCGTCGGCACCGCCGTTGACGGCGACGACGACCACGGGACGGGACGCGACACGACCGGCGACGGAGGCGTCGGCGTAGAAGACGTCGTCGCCCGCGTCGTGCTGGGCCCAGTACGCGGCCTCGCCGAAGGACAGCTCGTGCGCGGCCCACGGATGCGGCTCGCCGGTGGTGATCACCAGCACCTCACCGGGGGCACGGCCCGTGTCGAGAAGCAGGTCGACCGCTTCCTCGGCGGCATCCAGCGCCCCCTCGGCCGAGGCCGGGATCAGCTGGATCTGCGGAGTGGAGGAAGCGGCGGGGGCGGCCGGAGCGGACGGCTCCGGCTTGGCCACAGGCGTGTCGCGCGGCGCACGTTGCGCCGACGGCATCGGCCGGACGGCACCCGGACGACCGGGACGCGGCGGGGCCGCGGGACGGGGGCCGGGTACGGGACGGGGGGTCGGCGCGGTGCGGCCGTTGGCCGGAGTGGCGCGGGGACCCTGGGCACTCTCGTGAATCTGAGGCTCCTCGGGAATGAGAGGCATGAGCTGATTTTTATCAAACGCCGGTGCGACTCGCCTCGGCGGGTGGCACATGAGTGCGAGCGGAAGTGTCAGAAATCGAGGCCGAGCTGACCTTCGATCTCCGGAACGCTTCCGTCCGCCCAGCTGCGGACCTTCTTGAGGTGCCGCCACTGGGGCAGCGCATCAAGATACGCCCACGACAACCGGTGGTACGGGGTGGGGCCCCGCAACTCCAGCGCGGCCTTGTGCACGGGTGACGGATACCCGGCGTTGGTCGCAAAACCGAAGTCTGCATGTTCGATGCCCAGTTCGGCCATCATTTTGTCACGCTCGACCTTGGCGATCACCGAGGCCGCCGCGACGGCCACGCACGTCTGGTCGCCCTTGATGACCGGACGGACCCGCCATGGAGTGCCGAGATAGTCGTGCTTTCCGTCAAGGATGATCGCGTCGGGGCGAACCGGCAGGACATCCAAGGCGCGTACGGCGGCCAGCCGCAGCGCGGCCGTCATCCCCAGGTCGTCGATCTCCTCCGGAGAGGCATGTCCCAGGGCGTACGACGTCACCCACTTCGTCAACTCCTCGGCCATCTCGGTACGTCGCTTGATGGTGAGGAGCTTGGAATCGGTGAGGCCTTCGGGCGGGCGGCGCAGCCCCGTGACCGCCGCGCAGACGGTGACCGGACCGGCCCACGCGCCGCGCCCCACCTCGTCGACACCGGCAATGATCTTCGCTCCGGTGGTGGCACGCAAGGAGCGCTCGACGGTGTGAGTAGGTGCTTCGTACGCCATGGCGGCACCAGAATACGCCGCCCGAAAGCCCATACGACACCCAGGTTTCTCCGGGCAACCGGACAGGGGTTTCAGGCACCGCTCGAAAGCGGCGCCCGCATCACGTCATGCCCCGCTCGGCCGCAGCAGCGGAACCATCAACTGGTCGACCATCGTTTCCAGTTCCCGCTCGTTCCATTCACAGGCGCACACCTTCGAGCGGTACAGCATCATCGCGGGCATGGCGTCGAAGACGCACCCGTTCGCGGCATCGGGTCGCACCTCTCCTCGCGCGATCCCACGACGAATGATCTCCTCTACGAGCCGCGCGCCCGGCTCCACGACGCGTTCGAGGATCACGGTGTGGAAGCGCTCGGCAGTACCGAAGTCGCACTCGTAAAGCACCGAGCGCAGCGCATATCCAGGGCGGGAGAACATCGCCTCACGCACCCGGCGGCAGAGAACCAGGAGTTCTTCACGCACGCTGCCGAGGTCGGGCGCGTTCTCCAGCTCCGGCAGCCCGGACCGGAGCGCGTCCACGACGAGATCCTCCTTGGACGGCCAGCGACGGTAGACGGCGGCCTTGCCGGTCTGGGCACCCGCGGCGACGCCCTCCATCGTTAGGCCGTTCCAGCCGACCGTACTGAGCTGATCGAGCGCGGCCTCGAGGATCGCGCGTTCGAGTACGGCGCCGCGCCGACGCAGGGAGGCCGGCTGAGCGGGGGCGGCCGTCAAGCGCGAAGTAGCCATCTGAGTGTCTCCGTTGTGCAGGGGGAGCGGGGATCTTCGGGAAAAGCGAGCGGACCGGCGACACGCCACGAAAGCGATTCAGTGAACGCTTGCGTTCACTGACGGGGACTCACTAACGTTGACGCGACAGTGAACGCGAGCGTTCACTAACGTACTTGTGGGGGACCCAATAGTGACAACCTCTCAACTGACAAAGGACCAGAAGCCGGGGGCAGCCCGCCGGGAGGGGCATCCCGGCATCGCGCTCACCGTCATCGCGGCCTGCCAACTCATGGTGGTACTCGATGCCACGATTGTGAACATCGCACTCCCGCACATTCAAGACGCGCTCAAGTTCTCCACGACCGACCTCACGTGGGTCGTCAGCGCGTACACGCTCACCTTCGGCGGTCTGCTGCTGCTCGGTGGCCGGGCCGGCGACATCCTCGGCCGGCGCCGGGTCTTCATGACCGGCATCCTGCTCTTCACGCTCGCCTCGTTGCTGGGCGGTCTCGCCCAGGAGCCCTGGCAGTTGCTGGCCGCACGCGCCCTCCAGGGCGTCGGTGGCGCGATCGCGTCGCCCACCTCGCTGGCGCTCATCACCACGACCTTCCCCGAAGGTCCCGAACGCAACAGGGCGTTCGGTGTCTTCGCCGCGGTCTCGGCCGGCGGCGGCGCGATCGGTCTGCTGGCGGGCGGCATGCTCACCGAGTGGCTCGACTGGCGCTGGGTGCTCTTCGTCAACGTGCCCATCGGCCTGCTGATCGCGTTCCTCGCACCGCTCTACATCAGCGAGTCCGAGCGGCATCCGGGACGCTTCGACATCGCGGGCGCACTGACCTCGACGGTCGGCATGGCCTCCCTCGTCTACGGCTTCATCCGGGCCTCGGAAGAGGGCTGGCGGGACAACCTCACCATCGGCTCCTTCGGAGCGGCGGCGGTCCTGCTGCTGGCCTTCGGGCTGATCGAGTCCAGGGCCAAGGAACCGATCACCCCACTGCGCATGTTCGCCGACCGCAACCGCTCGGGCACGTATGTGATCATGCTGAGCCTGGCCGCGGCGATGTTCGGCATGTTCTTCTTCATCGTGCTGTTCGTGCAGAACGTGCTGGACTACACGCCCATCGAGGCGGGCCTGGCCTTCCTCCCGGTCACGGTCGCGATCGCGTTCGGCGCGGGCCTGTCGCAGCGGTTCCTGCCCGTGCTCGGCCCCAAGCCGTTCATGGTCGTCGGCTCGGTGCTCGCCGTGCTCGGACTCGGCTGGCAGACCTTCATCAGCCCCGACAGCTCGTACGCCGGCGGAGTGCTCGGCCCGATGCTGGTGTTCGGCTTCGGCATGGGCCTGAACTTCGTGACGCTGACGCTCACCGCGGTCTCCGGTGTCGCCCAGCACGAAGCGGGCGCGGCGTCCGGTCTGCTCAACGCCACGCAGCAGGTGGGCGGTTCGCTCGGTCTGTCCATTCTGACCACGGTCTTCGGTACGGCGAGCCGCGACGAGGCGGAGAAACAGCTGCCCGCGTTCATGGCGAACGCATCGCCCGAGCAGAAGGCGGAGTTCGCGCAGACGCAGCAACTGCCCGCTCCCTGGGGCAATGAAGTGCTCGCCCAGGGCATATCCACCGCCTTCATCCCGGCCGCTGCGATGGCCGTACTGGCCCTGGCCGTCGCCGCGTTGGTGATCCGGGTCCGCAAGAGCGACCTCGACGCCCTGTCGGGCACCGCAGGACCCGCCGGGGGCTGACGCCGTCGAGTGGGCCGGGCCCGCGTCCACGGGACGCGGGCCCGGCCCACTCGATACGTTCCCGTGCCTCAGCGGTACTGGAACTCGTCACGGAGCCGAAGGCACTCCTCCCAGTCCTCCTCGGCCGACAGCGGCCGGTCCTCGAGGATGTCGCGGGCCCGGGCCTCGCCCCAACTGGTGGCGTACCAGGGCTTGTTCTCCTTCTTCAGTTCCCTCGCGATGGGCTCGAGCGCGCAGGAGCGCAGCGGCTCCTCCAGCTTGTCGAGGGCCGGTACGGCGTCCGCGGACAGGCCGCGCGCGTAGTCGACGTCGAACTTGCCCTCCTCGCCGTCCTTGCTCGTGGCCTCGTACCGCTCGACGTTGCGCTCGGCGACCAGGCCGTCCGGCGAGGCGAGACCGAAGGCGAGCACACCCGCGGCGGCACTGGCCATCACGGCACGCGGCAGCCAGCGGGCTCCCCATACGCCGGCCGCCATGATGAGCACGATGACCAGGCCGAGCCAGAGCTCCACGGCCACCACCGAGATCCTCAGTCGCGTCAGTCCATACGCCTCCACGTACATGTCCATACGTCGCACCGCCGATGCCACGACAACGAGCGTGAGGACACAGAGAGTTCCCAGCACGACACGTACCAGCGTCCGGTCACGCGCACCGTCACGCGGGGCCCAGCGCAGGGCGAAGACGATGACGAGCAGGGTGAGCAGCGTGACCAGGAGCAGCTGCCAGAAGCCCTGGCGCGCGTACTCTGCGTAACTCTGGTCGGTCTTCTCCAGCACGGTGTCGTATCCGCCGAACAGGACGGCGAGTTGGACGGCGTTGAAGGACGCGAAGAGCACGACGAGCACGATCAGGGGCAGCGCCCACTCGAGACGGCCACGCTCCCGGCCCGGGGGCACCTCGACGCGGTCCCACTGAACGGGCGCTGCGGCCGTGTGTGCCGCCGCCAGCGCGCCGACCAGGCCGAGCACCAGCAGAACGAGGTGCCAGGGGCCCCCGGAGACGGAGGCGTCCGGCATGAGGCCGCCGAGCAGATCCGCGAAGGCCGCGTCGGCCCCCGCGAACAGTGCCCCGAAGACCAGCAGCAGCACCGCGGCCACCGCGAGCGCGCGCAGCACCGGGCCCAGGTTGCCCCGAGCGCCGCCGAACCGTTCCCGCAGGCCTCGCCAGCCCCAGACGGGTCCGGTGAGAACCGAGGTGTACAGGCCGATCGGGCCGAACAGCACTCCGGTCCAGGTACGGCCGCCGTGCAGCGCGAGCGAGCCCGCGGCCACGGCGGTCACCACGGCCAGGAACGTCGGCCAGTCGGCGTCGCGCAGCGCCGGCACGGTCAGCAGGGCGAGGCCGCCGACTCCCCACACCAGCGTCCAGCGCCGCAGGCCACGGCCGGCCGCCTGAGCGGCGTAGTACGCGGCGAGCGCGGCCGGAATGGCCACCAACAGGAGGTTGAGGGCCAGTCCGTCGCCGAGCAGGAGCATGCTCAGTACGCCGGTGGCCAGGGCGGCCCAGAGGGTGGCGGGGCGGACGGGTGCCGGGGACTTCGCCTGAAGGTCCGCGAACCACCAGGCGGACTCGGCGACCGGGTAGCCCCAGTCGACGTCCCCTCGGTCCGGGTCGTCCCCGTCGGCATCGCCCTCCGAGGAGGCGTCGCCGGAGTACAAGGCGGGGACGGCGTCCTCGGGCTCATCGGCATCGGCATCGGCGGCAGGCTTCTTGGTCAGGGCGACGGTACGCCCACGGACCGCGCCTCCCCCTCCTTCGGAGCCCTCACCTGCGCTCCCCTTGGCACCCCCTCCATCCTCTGCTCCCGGCCTTCTCGGCTCGGCCTCGGACGGCGTGTCTGACACGGGACCCCCTCCCGACCGGTCCACGGGCGGCTCACAGCACGTGCTGCGGCGGAAGCCCAGGGGACCGGTGTCTCGTCGGTGCACGCCCGGGATGATCAACGAGCGGCGTGGCGGACAGGGTATCCGCGGGTAAGCCGACGCAGCGGGGAGCGGGGTCTCTGTGTCAGGTCTGTGACAGTTGGGGCTACGCCCCGCCCTCCACCGGGATCCAGCCCGGCAGGGCCTCGGTCCGTTCCACCCACTCCGCGGGCGGCGCGCCCGCCTTCCCGGCGGCCAGCACACCACCCACGATGGCGCAGTTCGTGTCCACGTCCCCGCCCACCTGGGCAGTCGTCCAGAAAGCCCGCTCGTAGTCGCTGAGCGAACGTGCCGCCGACCAGAGCGCGAACGGCACCGTGTCGTGCGCGCTCGTACGCCGCCCGCAGCCGAGCACCGCGGCGACCGTCGACGCGTCGTCGTAGTCGAGCATGTCCCGGGCGCGCCGCAGCCCGGCCTCCACAGCGCTGCGCGGTACGAGGGCTATGACGCCGTCGAGCAGTGCCCCGGCGCTGGGCGGACCGCCCGGGGCGGCGGCCAGTGCGGCCGCAGCAGCCACGGCCATGGCGCCGGCCACGGCCTCGCGGTGCTGATGCGTGGGGTACGCCGAAATCTCGGCCTGGTGCGTCGCCTGCTCCGGATCGTCCGCGTACCAGGCGCCCAGGGGTGCGATGCGCATCGCGGCGCCGTTCCCCCACGAACCCTGTCCGTTGAAGAGGGCGGAGGCCAGCTCGCGCCAGTCGCCGCCCTCCCGGATCAGCCGCAGCAGACGGTTGACCGCGGGCCCATAGCCCCGGTCGAAGTCGTGGTGCTCCGCGAAGGAGCGGGCCAGCCCGTCCTGGTCGACACGGCGGTGGGCGGCCAGAACGGCCACTACGGAGCAGGCCATTTCGGTGTCGTCGGTCCACTGCCAGGGGCCGGAGGGCAGGGCACGGCGCTTGAGCAGCGGGTAGTTCTCGGGCACGAAGAACTGTGAGCCCAGCGCGTCCCCCACCGCGAGTCCGCGCAGGCCGGCCAGGGTGCGGGCCAAGCGCCCGTCGGGAGAGGAGTCAGCGGTCATCGCCCTGCCACTTCTATCCGGTGACTCCGTACGGTTTCGGATCACGCCAGCGGTCAAATGGCCGGTCAAGTGTGTACTTGCCGTCCTCCCCGAGAACGAGCATCCGCGTCTCCCCGTTCCCGGGGTTCACCAGGCACTCGAACTCCGCGACCGACCAGTGGAACCAGCGCATGCAGAACAGTCTCATGGCCAGCCCGTGGGTCACTATGAGCACGTTCGGCGGATGGTCGGGCGCCTCGAAGCTGCGGAACAGGCTTTCCAGGAAGCCGCCGACCCGGTCGTACACGTCGGCGCCGGACTCTCCTTGCGCGAAGCGGTAGAAGAAGTGCCCGTACGCGTCGCGATACGCCTTTTGTTGGCGTACGTCCTCCCGGTCCTGCCAGTTGCCCCAGTCCTGCTCGCGCAGTCGCGGCTCCTCGCGTACACGCACCAGTTCGGGGTCGAGATGGAAGGCGCGGAATGTCTCGTGCGTACGGCGATAAGGGGAGACGTAAACGCTTACGCGCTCATGGCCGAACACCTCCCGCAGCCGCTTGCCCGTCTCTTCCGCCTGCCGCCATCCCGTCTCGGTGAGGGCCAGTGCGTGGTCGGGTTCGCGTTCGTACACAGTGTCATCGGCATTGCCCACCGACTCGCCGTGCCGGACAAGAACGATGCGCCGTGGTCGTGCCATGCCAAAACCCTAGATCGGATCGCGGCTGATCGAGCACTCGTACGGGCCCCATACGACGGAGGTCACACAACTGTGACCGCTTCAGACCGTCCAGCCCGGTTCCAGTTCCACGATGGCGCCCGCGAGGGCCGCGACGTCCGCTTCGATCTGGGCCCGCAGGGCGAGCCGTTCGACGCGCTCGGCACGGTACTTGCCGTGCTCGGCGGCCGACTTCCACATCGACAGCACCAGGAACTCATGGCCGGGTGCCTCACCGAACAGCCCGCGCACCATGCCGGGAGATCCGGCCATCGCCGGGTTCCACACCTTCTCCTGCATCAACGCGAAGTGCTCGGCCCTCTCTTCGTGGACACGGCAGTGCGCCACCCGTACAAGGTCGGCGTCCGTGAAGCGCGGCTCGAAGCCGGTCTTCACGTCAAATCGATGATCGAAGAGTTTGACATGTGGATCCTTGAAGGTGCCGGACTGCGTCGCGGCCAGCCGGTCATGGGAGCGAGCCATGAAGGAGTCGTAGAACGCACGGCTCTCCCAGAAGGCGAAGACATGGGCAACTCCGGGTCGCCCACGGCTCCAGCCCCCGCCCTGCCCCCGGAACCCCGGCTCCCCCAGAAGCCCCGCCCATTTCCGCTGCCCCCGTTCAAAACCGCGGCGGTCCACCACGGTGCAGCGAATCCACTTGACCAGCACCGCGCCATCGTAAGGCCACAGAACGTGGCCTCGGTCACGCTCTGGCGGAGTACATCCGCGCGAGCGCCCCCAGGTGCGTGACACGATGGACAACACGCTTCAGCTGCCCGCCAGTTGGAGCGACTGTCACAGGGGACCAGGAGGGGAGATCTGGTGAACGGCCTCAGCAAGGGCATCAGCAAGGTCGAGGTCGCAGTGAAGTGGGACCCGAGTCCCGCCGGTGAGCCACCAACCGATCTCGACCTCGTCGCCGCGACCTACTTGGCGACGAACACACACGAAAACCCCGACTACGTAGTGCACTTCGACAGCCGATCCCCGGACGGCACCATCACCCTCAACCGGGACAGCAAGGACGGCAAGGGCTTCGGCTGGGACGAGGTGATGACCCTGGAGCTCACCCGTCTCGACAAGCGGTACGCGCGCGTTGTCGTCGGCGTCTGCATCCAGCAGCGCTCCGGGCCGAGGACCTTCGTCGGGGTGCACCACCCCTCGCTGCGCATCAGCGAGGGCTATACCGTCCTGTTCGAGGACGACTTCGGCGGCGTACTGGGAGCGACGTCCGCGACAGTCGCCGAGTTCGTACGCGACGACTCCGGAGAGTGGGATTTCTACCCCGGCGTCCGAGGCTTCGACACGGACCCGGCCTCCTTCGCCAGGACCATGGGCAGCCGCCACGAATCCTGACCCGCTCAAACCGAAGGGGCGGTACGGCCGGTGGCCGTACCGCCCCTCACGGTGTGTGGATCAGCTGCAGCCGCTGGTGGAGCCACAGCCCTCGCAGATGTAGCAGGAACCGGCCCGCTGCATCTTCGTACCGCAGGAGAAGCACAGCGGGGCGTCCGCCTGGATGCCCAGCTGCATCTCCACCAACTCCGCGCTGGTGTGCGCCTGCTGCGGGGCGGGCTTGGCCGCCTCGACCTCCGCCCTCGGGGATGCGACGGCCTTCAGTTCCTGCGCGCGGGGCGCGGACTGGGCGAGGCCCTCGACGTCGAGCTCGTCGTCGGTCGGCTCGTACGAACCGGTCTCCAGGTGACGCTGACGCTCCGGGGCGGAGTGGATGCCGAGCGCGGAACGTGTCTCGAAGGGCAGGAAGTCGAGCGCCAGGCGGCGGAAGATGTAGTCGACGATCGACTGCGCCATCCGCACGTCCGGGTCGTCCGTCATGCCCGCCGGCTCGAAGCGCATGTTGGTGAACTTCGAAACGTACGTCTCCAGGGGCACGCCGTACTGCAGGCCTACGGAGACGGCGATCGAGAAGGCGTCCATCATGCCCGCGAGGGTGGAGCCCTGCTTGGACATCTTCAGGAAGACCTCGCCGAGACCGTCGTCCGGGTAGGAGTTCGCGGTCATGTAACCTTCGGCGCCGCCCACCGTGAAGGAGGTGGTGATGCCGGGACGGCCCTTGGGGAGGCGCTTGCGGACCGGGCGGTACTCGACGATCTTCTCGACCGTCTCCCGGATGGTCTCCTCCGCCCGCTCGGCGGCCGCGGTGGCCTCAGGGCTCTGGTTGCCCTTGTTCTTGGCGGAGAGGGGCTGGCCGACCTTGCAGTTGTCGCGGTAGATCGCGAGCGCCTTGACGCCCATCTTCCACGCCTCGAAGTAGACCTCCTCGACGTCCTCGACGGTCGCCGACTCCGGCAGATTGACCGTCTTGGAGAGCGCGCCGGAGATCCAGGGCTGGATCGCGGCCATCATGCGGACGTGGCCCATCGCGGAGATGGAGCGCTCGCCCATGGCGCAGTCGAAGACCTCGTAGTGCTCGTGCCTGAGGCCGGGGGCGTCGATCACATTGCCGTGCTCGGCGATGTGGTCGACGATCGCCTCGACCTGCTCCTCCTGATAGCCGAGGCGGCGCAGGGCCTGCGGCACGGTGCCGTTGACGATCTGCATCGAGCCGCCGCCGACCAGCTTCTTGAACTTGACCAGCGCGAGGTCGGGCTCGAGGCCGGTGGTGTCGCAGGACATCGCCAGACCGATCGTGCCGGTCGGGGCGATGACGGACGCCTGGGCGTTGCGGAAGCCGTTCTTCGCACCGAGACGGACCACGTCCTGCCAGGCTTCCGTGGCGGCGGCCCAGATCGGGGTGTCCAGGTCGTCCACTCGGAGGGCCACGGCGTTGGCGTCGGAGTGCTGCTTCATGACGCGCTGGTGCGGCTGTGCATTGCGGGCGTAACCGTCGTACGGGCCGACGACCGCGGCGAGTTCCGCGGAGCGCTTGTACGACGTGCCCGTCATCAGGGAGGTGATGGCGCCGGCGAGAGAGCGGCCGCCGTCGGAGTCGTACGCGTGGCCCGTGGCCATCAGGAGGGCGCCGAGGTTGGCGTATCCGATGCCCAGCTGGCGGTAGGCGCGGGTGTTCTCGGCGATCTTCTGGGTCGGGAAGTCCGCGAAGCAGATGGAGATGTCCATCGCCGTGATGACGAGCTCGACGACCTTGGAGAAGCGCTCGACGTCGAAGGCCTGGTTGCCCAAGCCGTCGTCCTTCAGGAACTTCATCAGGTTCAGCGAGGCGAGGTTGCAGGACGTGTTGTCCAGGTGCATGTACTCGCTGCACGGGTTCGAGCCGTTGATACGGCCGGACTCCGGGCACGTGTGCCAGTGGTTGATGGTGTCGTCGTACTGGATGCCCGGATCGGCGCAGGCCCAGGCGGCCTCGGCCATCTTGCGGAAGAGCTCCTTGGCGTCGACCTCCTCGATGACCTCGCCGGTCATCCGCGCGCGCAGGCCGAACTTCTCGCCGTTCTCGACCGCCTTCATGAACGCGTCGTTCACGCGGACCGAGTTGTTGGCGTTCTGGTACTGGACGGACGTGATGTCGTCGCCGCCCAGGTCCATGTCGAAGCCCGCGTCACGCAGGGCGCGGATCTTCTCTTCTTCCTTGACCTTCGTCTGGATGAAGTCCTCGATGTCGGGGTGGTCGACGTCCAGGATGACCATCTTGGCGGCGCGGCGGGTGGCGCCACCGGACTTGATCGTTCCTGCCGAGGCGTCGGCACCGCGCATGAAGGAGACCGGACCGGAGGCGTTGCCCCCGGAGGACAGCAGTTCCTTGGACGAACGGATCCGGGAGAGGTTCAGGCCGGCCCCCGAGCCGCCCTTGAAGATCATGCCCTCTTCCTTGTACCAGTCGAGGATCGAGTCCATGGAGTCGTCGACGGCCAGGATGAAGCAGGCGGAGACCTGCTGGGGCTGCGGTGTGCCGACGTTGAACCACACCGGCGAGTTGAAGCTGAAGATCTGGTGCAGGAGGGCGTACGCCAGCTCGTGCTCGAAGATCTCGGCGTCGGCGGGCGAGGCGAAGTACTTGTAGTCCTCACCGGCCTTCCGGTACGTCTTCACGATGCGGTCGATGAGCTGCTTGAGGCTCACCTCGCGCTGCGGGGTGCCCACAGCACCGCGGAAGTACTTGCTGGTGACGATGTTGACCGCGTTCACCGACCAGAACTCGGGGAACTCGACGCCACGCTGCTCGAAGTTGACCGAGCCGTCGCGCCAGTTGGTCATGACGACGTCACGACGCGCCCACTCGACCTCGTCGTACGGATGCACGCCCGGGGTGGTGTGGATGCGCTCGATCCGCAGCCCCTTGTTCGCCTTGGTGCCCTTGGCTCGGGAACTCCGTGCCGGACCGCTCGCCGTCTCTGTCATGCCGCCTCCCTGTATCGGGCCAAAACGCCCTGAAGTGCCTCGTTCTTCCCGGGGCACGTGTGTGTCTGGTGTTGCGCGCAGCGCATACGCGACCGCTCGCAACAGGTCTCTGAATCGCCGCCGACCGGCCGACGCGGGTCGGCCTGCTCGTCAGTCGCCGGCGCCTGCGGGCACGGGGGCTTCGGCAGTCCCTCCGGACCCGCGGTCGCTTCCCTGGCGCCCCTCGCCCGCGTCATCGTCGTCCGCGGCGGGGCGCTGCGTCTGTTCCCTGAGTTCCGCGATGGCGGCCTCGAAGTCCTCCGGCGAGTCGAACGCCCGGTAGACGGACGCGAACCGCAGATAGGCCACGAGGTCCAGCTCCTGCAGCGGGCCGAGAATGGCCAGCCCCACGTCGTGGGTGGTCAGTTCGGCGCTTCCGGTGGCCCGCACCGCCTCCTCGACCCGCTGGCCGAGCTGGGCGAGTGCGTCCTCGGTGACAGGCCGTCCCTGGCACGCCTTGCGGACGCCATTGATGACCTTGGTACGACTGAAGGGTTCGGTGACTCCGGACCGCTTGACCACCATGAGCGAGCACGTCTCCACCGTCGTGAATCGACGGGAGCAGTCCGGACACTGGCGGCGCCTGCGGATCGACGTACCGTCATCGGTCGTACGACTGTCGACGACACGGCTGTCGGGGTGCCTGCAGAAGGGGCAGTGCATCGAACTCCAACCCTCCTTCACAGCACGACTCAATAGCCTCGACAGGCCACTTGGGCCCCTCGAAGCAGTCCCCAGCATAGGCGATGATCAGACCCCGGAGGACCCGGGGGACCACAACTTCTGGGCTGCTATTGCCATCCAACCACTAGATCTGGGGTTTGGTCGTAAATTTTCCTCGCGCGTGCGTGTCGCTTCCCCCGAGCGCGCATGGCGCATCGATCTCGACATGTGCCGCACACCCATACCGGCGCCGGGGCCTGCGGGGATAACGTGGGCGCCGCACAACAGAGGCCGGTACCCGGTTGACGGGACACCGGGTGGCAGACTGGGCGCCGACCCACGAGGTCATCGCCCCGGCGGCGAAGAGTACAGCAATCAGCCGTTTTGTCCGCCAGATGCAGTGTTGGTCATACACCCAAACACATGATCACGCCAGGCGATTCGCAATCTTTCACTCGAACGTGTGTTTGGCGCAACCTTTCGAAAGCAACTACCGTTGTCCAGCAGGGAGACGAACGAGAGGGGCCAACCGTGACCACCACCGCAGACAGCGCCACCATCACTGCCCAGGACCGCTCCCAGGGCCGACTCGAGCCGGTGCATGCCATGAATGAAGCGTTGAATCAGGAGGGACCCAAGCCCACGCGCTCCCTGCCGGGCCGACCTCCGGGAATCCGGGCGGACAGCTCCGGACTCACCGACCGGCAGCGCCGGGTGATCGAGGTCATCAGGGACTCCGTGCAGCGGCGCGGGTACCCGCCGTCGATGCGGGAGATCGGGCAGGCCGTGGGCCTCTCCAGCACCTCCTCGGTCGCACACCAGCTGATGGCACTCGAACGCAAGGGTTTCCTGCGGCGCGACCCGCACCGGCCCCGTGCCTACGAGGTCCGAGGGTCCGACCAGTCCACCGTCCAGCCCACCGACACGGCAGGCAAGCCGGCCGCGTCGTATGTCCCGCTGGTCGGCCGGATCGCCGCCGGTGGCCCGATCCTCGCCGAGGAGTCGGTCGAGGACGTGTTCCCGCTGCCCCGGCAGCTGGTCGGAGACGGCGAGCTGTTCGTCCTGAAGGTCGTCGGTGACTCGATGATCGAGGCCGCGATCTGCGACGGGGACTGGGTGACGGTCCGCCGCCAGCCGGTCGCCGAGAACGGCGACATCGTGGCCGCGATGCTGGACGGCGAGGCCACGGTCAAGCGCTTCAAGCGCGAGAACGGCCATGTGTGGCTGCTGCCCCACAACTCCGCGTACCAGCCGATTCCCGGCGACGAGGCGACCATCCTCGGCAAGGTCGTGGCGGTGCTGCGGCGGGTGTGAGTACCCGCGGGCGGAACACCCTCCGCCCCCTGATCCGGGCCCCGGAACCACCTGCGCCGGTTTCGGGGCCCTGTGCTGTGCCCGGCCGATGCCGGGGACAGCACAGTCGTCTACTCGCTCTCTGCCTTCCGTGCCGCCTCGTCGATCGTGGCCAGCGACCGCCGTACCTGGTTACGGTCCGTCGTGTACCAGAAGTCGGGCAGTGACGCCTTCAGATAGCTGCCGTAACGGGCCGTGGCCAGGCGCTGGTCCAGTACGGCTACTACGCCGCGATCCCCCATCGCTCGTACGAGGCGGCCGGCGCCCTGGGCCATGAGCAGTGCCGCGTGCGTGGCGGCGACGGCCATGAAGCCGTTGCCCCCGGCGTCCTCGACGGCCTTCTGGCGGGCGCTCATCAGCGGGTCGTCCGGGCGTGGGAAGGGGATCTTGTCCATGACGACCAACTGGCAGCTGGCGCCGGGGACATCGACGCCCTGCCAGAGCGAGAGAGTGCCGAAGAGGCAGGTTTTCGGGTCGGCCGCGAAGTTCTTGATCAGCTCGCCCAGGGTCTCCTCGCCCTGGAGGAGGATCGGGAACTCGGGGATGCGGGAGCGCAGTTCCTCGGCCGCCAGCTGAGCGGCCCGCATCGACGAGAAGAGCCCGAGCGTCCGGCCACCCGCCGCCTGGATCAGCTCCGTCAGCTCGTTCAGCATGTCCGTGCGGTCGCCGTCGCGTGCGGGACGCGACAGATGCTTGGCGACGTACAGGATGCCCTGCTTCGGGTAGTCGAAAGGCGAGCCGACGTCGACGCCCTTCCACTGCGGGACGTCCTCGCCCTCCGTGCCCTCGGGAGCCAGCCCCAGCGAGGCCCCGATTCCGTTGAAGTCGCCGCCGAGCTTCAGTGTCGCCGAGGTGAGGACCACGGAACGGTCCGCGAAGAGCTTCTCCCTGAGGAGGCCCGACACGGACATCGGCGCTACGCGCAGGGAGGCTCCGAAGCGGTCATGGCGCTCGTACCAGACGACGTCCCACTCGGAGCCGTTCGTGATCCGCTCGGCCACGTCGTGGATCGACTCCACGGAGGCGAGTGCCTGTTTGCGTACCGCGTCCTCGTCGCCGACGGACTTGTCGCGTGTCGCCCCCATCGCCGAGATCACCGTACGGGCGGCGTCGCGCAGTGCCATCAGCGCGTACCCGAGGTCCTCCGGGATCTCCTCCAAGCGGCCCGGCAGGGCCAGCTCCATCAGACGCTCGAAGCCCTCGGCGGCGGTCTGGAGCTGGTCGGCGGCCTTCTCGTTGACGAGCTTCGCGGCGCGGCGCACGGCTCGGTTGACCTGGCCGGGAGTGAGCTCGCCGGTCGCGACTCCGGTGACGCGGGAGACCAGCTCATGAGCCTCGTCGACGATCAGCACCTCGTGCTGCGGCAGGATCGGGGCGTCGTCGATGGCGTCG
Source organism: Streptomyces yerevanensis (assembly GCF_000716805.1). Lineage (NCBI taxonomy): Bacteria > Bacillati > Actinomycetota > Actinomycetes > Kitasatosporales > Streptomycetaceae > Streptomyces > Streptomyces yerevanensis. The sequence goes on from NZ_JNWJ01000004.1 coordinate 196,533, forward strand.
ATCGCGAGAAGCGCGTGGTTGGTGACGACGACCTCGGCGAGTTTGGCGCGCTCGCGGGCCATCTCGGCGAAGCACTCCGCGCCGTACGCACACTTCGAGGCACCCAGGCATTCCCTGGACGACACGGAGATCTGCGACCAGGCCCGGTCGGAGACTCCGGGGGTGAGGTCGTCACGGTCGCCGGTCTCGGTGTCGTCCGCCCAGTCCCGCAGCCGCAGCAGGTCCTGGCCCAGCTTGCTGGTGGGCGCGGCCGCCTCGAACTGATCGAAGAGGCCCTCCTCCTCGTCCTGCGGCATGCCCTCATGGAGGCGGTGCAGGCACATGTAGTTCGACCGGCCCTTGAGCATCGCGAACTCGGGGCGGCGGCGCAGCAGCGGATGCAGCGCGTCGACCGTGCGCGGAAGGTCCCGCTCCACGAGCTGCCGCTGGAGCGCCAGGGTGGCCGTCGCCACGACGACTCTCTCCCCGTGTGCGAGCGCGGGCACCAGGTAGCCGAGCGACTTGCCGGTGCCCGTGCCCGCCTGGACCAGCAGATGGGAGCCGGCGTCGATGGCCTCCGCGACGGCTTCGGCCATGGTCACCTGGCCAGGGCGCTCCGTACCGCCGACGGCTGTGACGGCGGCATGCAGGAGTTCAGGGAGTGAGTGCTCTGTCATAGCGCGTCCACCCTACGGCGCCGCACTGACACCCGGGCGATCAATGCCGGGGTCGGGCGTGCGATCAAGCGGCCGAGAACCGGATCGGGTTCGACTGGGAACCGGATCGGGTCGAGCGGTGTACCAGAAGTGATGGCGCTACAGCACATCGCGCAGGGTCCGGTCTCGGACCATGAGGGCGGCCCGTTTGTCGGGCAGGTCGACCTCGGCGGAGAACCGGAAGCCGGCGCTCAGGAAGGCGGACACAGAGGGGGTGTTGCGAAGATCGGGTTCCGCGACGACGCGTGCGCACGAGGGGCGCCGGTCGAGTACGAGGTCGGAGACGGCTCTGAGCAGTGCTGAGCCAAGTCCCCGACCGCGGTTGGCGACAGCACCGATGAGGAGGTGGATTCCGGTGTCATGGAGACGAGCGGGATAGTGGCGGGCCAGTGGGTCGAGGTCCGCGCGGTAGATCTCCCAGTAGCTCATCGGCGTGCCGTCCAGCACGCCGAGACAGGGAACGCTGCGGCCGTCCCCGTCGAGCTGGGCGCTCAGGTGATCCGCGGTGACCGTCTCGGGTCCGGCCAGCTCCCAGAACGCCGCGACGGCGGGGTCGTTCATCCAGCGGCTGATGAGCATCAGGTCACGGTCGATGCGTACGGGGACGAGGTGGAGCAGGCCGACGGGGCTGGCGATGGGACCCCATCCGCCGATGCCGTCGAGCAGGTCGTCACCGGTCGGGGTGACGGGGCCGGGCTTCGCCGTGCTCTTCCCTCCGCCCTGTTCCGCTGCACGCTCGGCTGCCCTGGCTGCTTCGGCCTCCTCGGCGAAGAGCGCGACGAGTTCGTCGGGCAGACGCAGGTCGAGTGTGTCCTGGCTGTCCGCGTCCGGGCCCGTGTCGCTGCCGAGGGAGGTGATGGGGGCGGAACCGGCGTCGGTGCTCGCATCGGTGGGAGGCACGGCGACGCTCCTCTCAGGAGATGGGGTGGGTCATGTTCCTCAGGAATGAAGGGGGTTGGCGATGGTGACGTAGACGGACTGGGTGTCGACCGGGCCGATGAGTTCGTCGAGCCCGTGCAGCCGGGTCAGCAGGTTGGCCTTGCAGCGCAGTACGGGTGAGTCGAGCAGACAGACGGGCAGGGGTGTACGCAGTCGTGCGGGGCCGGAGGCGACGTCGGCGAGGAAGTGGCGGAAGGCAGCGAGCAACAACCGCTCGTCAGCGAGGTGTTGGGAGCCGAAAGCGCCGATGAGGCCGAGCACGTTGTTGATGGCGAGGTAGTAGGCGAAGCGTTCGTCGGTGACCTCGTCGGAGACGAAGGTGTCACTGTGCTCGCCGATGCCGGAGAGCCGTTTGTCCAGCTCCGCGCGCCGGGACTCGCGGAAGTAGTAGCCCTGGTTGTCGCGGTAGCGGCCGCCGACGGGCCAGCCCTGCGGGTCCAGCAGGACCAGGGTGTTCTGCTGGTGGGCCTCCAGCGCGATGCCCGCCTCGCTGTCCAGCCAGAGGACGGGGCGGATCACCTGTTCCAGGTAGCGGAGGAACCACTCGGTGGTGACAGCGCCGCGCGAGCGTCCGGTGTGCCCGGCGAGACGGGTGACGATCTCGGTGAGCCGTGATCGCATCGTGGGCCTGCCCTGCCCGGAGCCGGACGGTTCGCCGGGCGGGTCCTGAGGCCTGACCGAGACGAGTCCGGCGATACAGGAGACGGAGTCCGTCGGCGTGAACGGGTTGTGGCGGATCATCACGTCGAGCCCGGGCACGGGGTTGCCGTCCGGGTCGTCGACGGCGAGCCAGGCCGGGTCGCGGACGATGTCGAAGCCCGGGTGTGCCGCCCGCCACTGTTCGGCGAGGCCTGCACGCAGCAGGCGGTGGACTTCGACACCGCGGTGGAGTTCCTTGCGGAGGTTCTCCCGGCGGGAGTTGGTGATGCCCAGGCCCAGCGAAAGCTTCAGCATCGCGGGGGCGCCGGGGCGGTAGAGGGTGCGTACGGAGGAGGTGGGGTGCCAGGCGTCGCCATGGGGGCCGAGGTCCTGGAGCAGACCGGCGTCCAGCAGTTGCGCCGTTGCGGAGCGGTGGCGGACCTCGCGGATCTGCCAGGGGTGCATCGGGAGCGCGGCGTACCCGTCGGGCAGCGGCAGTCCGGGGCCGGCGAGCCGGGCGGTGAGTTGCTGAGCGGGTACGGGGCGGCCACGCTCGGTCCAGGCCGAGTCGGTGGCGAGTACGGAGGGAGTGACAGCCATCCAGTGCAGGGGGAAGGAGCCGCGTGACTCGGGTGAGTAGAGCCGGGTTTCGGCCTCGGAGAGTCCCTCGCGGCTCTTCGGGGTGGGGTGCAGCGGGTGACCGAGCATGAGCGACTGTTCGGCGGAGAGGAAGAGGTCCGGGCCGTCGGCGGGGTGCTCCCTGCGGTCGCTGATGAACAGGACGGTGCGCTGAGCGGAGTCGGCCACGCGGCGCACCAGATCACCGCTGTCGCCGGCCCCGGCCTCCGCCCTGCCCTCCGTACCGTCCGCCTGGGTCTCTCGTCCGAGGAGCGCCGCCAGCGTGGCCGCGTCTGTGGGGGGTGCCTGATGGGGGGCGTCGGAAAGGTGGGGGAGGCCGAGGCGGTGCCAGCCTGTCGGGGACCAGTAGTGCACCGGGACGACCAGGGCAGTGCCGCTGGCCGGGAGTTGGATGCGGAGGATGCCGTCCTTCGGAGCGGCGAGGTCGTTCTCCCGTACCCAGCAGCGGAGCAGGTTCTCCATGGCTGCCGCCTGGGCCGCGGTGTGCGGATCGGGGTGGTCCAGCGGATCCAGACCTGCTGCGACACCGCGCAGCCGTGCGGAGTCTCCGGGCGCGGGCCCGGGCCGTCCCTGCTGACTGGGGATGGATTCTGCACCCGGGCCCGGCTCGACGGTACGGGTGTCGGTGTGGCTGTGGGGTGCAGGGATGGCGTTCAAGTGAGTTCCTTGGGAGGTGGTTCAGGGTCGTGCCGCGACGAACTGGGGTTGTTCCGGGCTTCGTTGGACTTGGGCGTTTCGTGGTTGCTTCGGGTGGTGTGATGTCGGCGTCCGAGTGGCGCCTGCGTGGAGGTCGGGCCGCTCGGCGACGCCCTGCGGTATCACCGTGCGGCGGCCTGTCCGGCCCACTCGGCCCGTTCCGCACGCCCGGCCGACCCGCCGTACTCGGCATGCCCGCCATGCTCAACGCCGCGTGCCCACAGGTCAGTTGGTGCCGCCGCGACCGAGGCGACCGCGTCCGACAAGCGGTCGAGCACCGCGTTCGCCTGCTCGTCGGTGATGGTCAGGGGCGGGAGCAGCCGTACCACGCTGGAGTGTCGTCCGCCGAGTTCCACGATCAGCCCGCGGCGCAGGCACTCCCGCTGGACGGCGACCGCCAGATCGGGGGCGGCGGGACGCGGCCCGCCGACGGTGCTCCCGGCCTGGGCGTCGACCTCGGCGACGGGCTCGGGTGGTTGCTCCGGGTCCACGAGTTCGACGCCGATCATCAGTCCTCGTCCGCGTACGTCACCAATGCAGGGGAAGTCGGCTGCCAGGCCGCGCAGTTGGGCCAGCATGCGTGCGCCGAGGAGGGCGGCGCGCTCGGCGAGACGGTTCTCACGGACGTACGCGAGGGTCGCCGCGCCGGCGGCCATGGCGAGCTGATTGCCGCGGAACGTACCGGCGTGGGCGCCGGGTTCCCATACGTCGAGGTCATCGCGATAGACCACGACGGCCAGCGGCAGGCTGCCGCCAATGGCCTTGGAGAGGACCATCACGTCGGGTGTGATGCCACTGTGTTCCACCGCCCAGAAGGCGCCGGTCCTGCCGACGCCCGTCTGGATCTCGTCGGCGATCAGGGGGATGGAGCGGGCGGACGTGATGTCCCGCATCCGCCGCATCCAGTCGTCGGGCGCCGGAATCACGCCGCCCTCGCCCTGCACCGGCTCCAAGATCATCCCGGCGGGTCCGGGCACCCCGGACTTGGGGTCGTCGAGGAGGGACTCCGTCCAGCGCGCGGCGAGTTCGGCTCCTCGCCCGCCGCCGACGCCGAACGGGCAGCGGTAGTCCTGCGGATAGGGCAGGCGCGCGACCCGTACATCCGACGCGCCCCCGGATGCTTCGAGCGCCCCCGCGGTCATCCCGTGGTAGGCGCCGGAGAAGGCGACCACCCCGGTGCGCCCGGTCGCGGCGCGCGCCAGCTTGAGGGCGGCTTCGACCGCGTCTGTGCCGGCGGGCCCGCAGAACTGCACGCGCGCGTGGTCGGCGAAACCGGGCGGCAGCGTACGGAACAGCTCGGTGGTGAACGTGTCCTTGACAGGTGTGGCCAGATCGAGGACGTGCAGCGGCGCCCCCGAGTCGAGGACCTTTCTGATCGCTTCCAGCACGACGGGGTGGTTGTGCCCGAGGGCCAAGGTCCCCGCGCCCGAAAGGCAGTCCAGGTAGCGCGATCCGTCGGCTCCCTCGATCGTCAGCCCACGCGCCCGGACGGGCACGATCGGCAGGGCGCGCGCATAGGTGCGCGCCGCGGACTCGCGCGCCGACTGCCGTCGCAGAATCCCCTCGTGCGCCAAGGGCGCGAGCTCGGCCTCGCGCATCGCGGGCGCCACGTCGGGCGCAGACTCGGTCACGGCCACGTTGTCGGTCCTCCCGCTGTCCAGAGGCGAGTTGCTCGGCCACCCGAGCGGGCGGCAGGGGATGCACGCAGGCGGAACGCCACCCGTACGTACCAACGACATGGACCCCGAGGGGCAACGGCGGGGCGAAGATCCTTGCCGCGGCGAGACTGCCGAGTGTCAGTGCTTCCGAGGAGAGCGGCAAGGAGCAGGGCAGCGAGAGCGGTGACGGATGTGTAGCGATCGGTGAGCCGGGACCGGATGCGCGACCCTGGCCTGGGAGTGCACGTCCGACTCAATGAGTTCAGGTCAGGCCGCTCACCGTGGTCCTTCCGGGGACGTCAGCCGCAGCACGGTGCCCTCCCCGTTGGCCGAGAGGAGCAGTGTGTCGTCCGGGGCGACGGCGAGTCCGGCGAAGCGGCGGGCCAGGCCGGGCATGCCGCCCGCGAACAGGGCGGGTTCGGCGCGGGGCACGACGCCCGGCGGTGGGCCGACCGGCAGATCCTCGGCGTCGATCCGGGACTCCCCCGTCGTCAGCGAGATCGCCCGCAGCCTGCGCTGCCCGGTCTCCACCGTGAACAGCTCGTCGCCCAGGACCACCAGCCCTTGCGGTGCGCCGAGCCCCTCCGCGACGACCGTCGGTTTCCCGTCCTCCTCGATCCTCAGTACGGCACCCCGCCGCTCGTCGCTGACATAGCAGCGCCCCTCCGCGTCGAAGGCCACGTCCACGGGCTGCTCGAAGCCCTCGGCAAGCACGGTGACGGCATCGCTCGCGTCCACGGCCACGACCCGCCCGGCGCCCGCCTCCGCGACGACGAGCGAACCGTCCGGCCCGACCGTGATGCCCAGGGGCCGGTTCAGTCCGGTGGCCCGTGTCCGGGTGGTCTTCTGCGCCGGGTCGTACGTCTGCACCTGCCCGAACTGCGAGGTGAGGTGCAGGAGTTCACCGTCGGTGGTGATGCCGTGGGAGAAGTGCAGCAGGGCCTCGGTGGTCACGCCACCGGGCTCGCCCCCGGCAGAGCCCGTGCGGTGTGGTTCGCCCTCGTGGGACAGTGCCGGGCTCGCCACCCGGTAGTGGTCGGCGGCGTACACCGTGCCGCCCAGATCGATCGTGACTCCGTACGGCCCGTCGAAACCGCGCGGCACGAGCTCACGCGTCCGCCCGTCGGGATGCATCTCGGTGACCCCGCCGCTGGCGTAGCTGGAGACGAACATACGGTTCTCGGCGTCGAACGCCGCGTTGTCCAGGCCGACCACCCCACTGGTGACCAGCGCCCGCGACCCGCTGCCGTGCAGGTCGATGCGGGTGACGATGCCCTCAGGGCCCCGGGACAGGACGTGCAGGACCCCACCTTGGTCGAACCGCACGGCGACCGGCTGGTGGACGTCGTCCGCGACCACCTCGGGCGCGCCCCCGTCCGGCGGGATCCGCCAGACCTGGCCGGTGAGCAGGGGGTTCGGGCCGCTCATCATGTGCGGGTAGTAGAGGTGGCCGTCCGGGCCGAGCTGCATCGCGTTGCCGAGGGCCAGCCCTTCGGTGAGGACCACGGGGTCGCGGCCGTCCGGGAAGAGCTCCATCAGACGGCCGTCGGGCTTCATCTCGTTCACGAACAGCCGGTCGCCGACACAGGTGATGCCGTTCGGGTTCGTCACGTCGTCGGAGACGAGCGTGTACTCGCCCCGCGGGCTGCGGCGCCACACCCGCCCCGGAACCAGGTCGGCGATGTACATCGAGCCGTCCGCCCCGAAGGCGAGGTCGTCCGGCGACTGTACGGGGCTGTCCATCGGCACGATCACGTCGACGTCCCCGGTGGCGGGGTCGACGGCGCTGATCTGGCCGGCCAGGAACTGAGCGACGTACAGCCGCCCGTCGGGCCCGAAGGCGACGCCGTTGGAACCCCACAGCCGGTTGGGCAAGTTGAGCCGCTCGGCCTGCCAACGAGCGCTGGTGACCTGCCGGTTGCCGGTGTCGTCGAACCGGCTGGAAGACACGTTGTTCATGCCGGCTGCTCCGTCTCTCCGAGGACCTCGTCCATGCCGCCGTCCTCGCGCCAGCGGCGGAGCAGCTCGTGGAAGGCGACCGGCCCGTCGCCGTACGACTCGCTGCGCTGCCGCGGCTTGCCTTCGTTGTTGTAGTAGCCGGGGGTGCACTCGGCCTGGAACTTGTGCAGGTCCGCGGCCTTCTCATGGATCGTGGCCGCCCAGGCGTCCTGGGCCTCGGCGGTCGGCTCGACGTACCGGGCCTGCCGCTTGCGCGCCTCGGTGACGATCTCGGCGACGTGGGTCGCCTGCTCGTCGAGGATGTGCACGTAGTTCACGGCGGAGGCGTTCTGCAGCGGGCCGAGTGAGAAGAGGTTGGGGAAGCCGCCCATGGTGAACCCGTGCAGCGTCTTCACGCCGCCGGTCCTCCAGGATTCCAGCAGATTGATGCCGCCCCGGCCGTACACCGGCAGCTGCCCGGACAGGATCCCCGACACCCCGACCTGGAAGCCGGTCGCGAAGACGACGCAGTCGACCTCGTACTCGGTGTCGCCGACCACGACGGCGTCCTCGGTGATCCGCTCCACTCCGTGGGTGTCGGCTGTGTCCACCAGCGTCACATCGGGCCGGTTGAACGTGTCGAGGTAGGTGTCGCTGAACGTGGGCCGCTTGCACATGTAGCGGTACCACGGCTTGAGTTTCTCCGCTGTCTCCGGATCCTCGACGATGGAGTCCACCCGGGCGCGCAGCTCATTCATCTTCATGAAGTCGGCGATCTCGTAGGCGTGTTCCCGCTCCTCGGCCGGCACGTCCGCGTACGCGTTGGTCGGGACGAGCTTCTCCTGCAACCGGGCGCTGCTGGTCCAGGCGTCGTTCACCAGGTCCTCGTCCACCCGGATGCCGGTGACGATCTTCAGGAAGTTCTCCATCCGCCGCTTCTGCCAGCCCGGCTCCAGCGACCTGGCCCACTCCGGGTCCGTGGGGCGCTGGCCGCGCACGTCCACCGTGGAGGGCGTGCGCTGGAACACGTACAGGTGTCCGGCGTCACGGCCCAGGTGCGGGACGACCTGGATCGCGGTCGCGCCGGTGCCGATGACGGCGACATGCTTGCCGGCCAGCTTGTCCAGGCCGCCGTTCGCGTCGCCGCCCGTGTAGTCGTAGTCCCAGCGGCTGGTGTGGAAGACGTGTCCCTTGTACGTCTCGATGCCAGGGACGGCGGGGAGTTTGGGCATGCTGAGCGTTCCGCTGGAGATCACCACATAGCGGGCCCGCATCCGGTCCCCGCGGTCCGTGCTGACGATCCACTCCAAGTCGGTGTCGTCCCAGCGCAGTTCGTTCACCTGGGTCTGGAAGCAGGCGTCGTCGTAGAGGTCGAAGTGCCGCCCGATCGCCATCGCGTGCTGCCGGATCTCCTCCCCCGGCGCGTACTTCCACTTCGGGACATAGCCGAGTTCCTCCAGCAGCGGCATATAGATGTACGACTCGATGTCGCAGTGGATGCCCGGATACCGGTTCCAGTACCAGGTCCCGCCGAAGTCGCCGGCCTGCTCGATCACCCGGATCGACTCCACGCCCGCCTGCCGCAGCCGCGCCCCGGCGAGCAGCCCGCCGAACCCGCCGCCGATCACCACCGCCTCGACCCGGTCGTGCAACGGCTCCCGGGCGACGAACTCGGTGTACGGGTCATCGGCGTACGAGCCCAGGCCGGTGAGGCGCCGGTACTGCTGGTTGCCGTCGGGACGGATCCTGCGGTCGCGCTCGGCGCGGTACTTCGCACGCAGGGCGTCGGGGTCGAAGCCCAGCTCCTCGGGAGTCGAGGAGTGTCCGGCGGACTGTGGGGAGGTGGACATGCATGTGCCCTTTCTGCTGTCCGAGGTGACGCACAGGTGATGTGCTCGGGTGGGGGGAACTGCTGATCGGAGTGGAACGCCGGGGTGAACTGCGGCACATATGCAAGCAGGGCTAGCTGACAGCCTTCGGTCGCTTTCCGGACAGAAACCTGACATGGCGGAGATCACAGCCCGCTGAGACACGAGCGGACTCGATACGTGTCAGACCCAGCGAACTGTCGGCGACGACGCACTCGGGCAGCCGAGCCAGTAGCCGAAGCCCCGCCGGGTGTGGATCAGGGCCGGCCCCTCCTGGTCCGCCCTGCCTCGCTGCCTCGACCTGGCAGCCCGCCGGCTTCAGCGCACTGGTGAGGGCTTCGGACACGTCGGGACCCTCGGCGCCGGCGACCAGGGCGTGCTGACCTTCGCGGGGCGCGGGCGAGGATTTCTCGCGGGTGCCAGGTGGTGTGGTCATGGATCTACCGTACGAGCGCTTGCCTAAGTCAAGCAGCAGCTTATCGGAAATTGCTTGACGCAAGTAAAGCGCGTCGTCAGTCGCGCCCGCTACTGGCCGGAGTGGGTCGACTGGCCGTAGGTACAAGGGAGTTGGTCGAGGCGAAGGTGCGTTGCCGACCGTGTTGCCTGCTCAGGGCTTGCCGTCGATCGACAGGTTTCCTTAGCGTTGGCGTGTGAGCAGCACCAAGCAGGGCCCGGGAAACCTGCCGGCGGCCTTCACGACGTTCGTGGGCAGACGGCAGGACATCGCCGAGATCCGCCGCCGCCTCGGCGCGGCGAGGCTGCTGACGCTGACCGGAGTGGGCGGGGTGGGCAAGACGCGGCTGGCGCTGGAGGTGGCCGCGGCCGTGCGGAAGGGCTTCGCGGACGGGGTGTGGCTGGTGGATCTCGCCCCGGTGCAGAACCCTGCGACGGTGCCGGGGGTCGCCGCCACCGCTCTCGGCGTGCCCGATCTGTCGGCCAGGCCCGTGATCGAGCAGCTCGCGGGGTTCCTGGCCACGCGCCAGTGCCTGATCGTGCTGGACAACTGCGAGCATCTGGTCGACGCCTGTGCCGAGTTGGTCGACACGCTGCTGTCGGCCGCCCCCGGCCTGCGCATCCTCACCACGAGCAGGCAGACTCTCGGCATCGTCGGGGAGCACGTCTTCACTGTCGCGCCACTGTCCGTGCCGGACGAGGCGGTGGAGCTGCTGCGCGACCGGGCCGCGGCCTGCCGACCGGAGTTCGAGGTCACCGACGCCAACCGGGCCGCCGTCACCCGGCTGTGCGCCCACCTGGACGGGCTGCCGCTGGCCATCGAGCTGGCCGCCTCCCGGCTGCGTACCCTCTCCGTCGATCAGGTGGCGGATCGGTTGGAGGACCGCTTCGCCCTGCTCACCGGCGGCAGCCGGACCGCCCGCCCCCGCCAGCGGACCCTGCGCGCACTCATCGACTGGAGCTACGAGCTGTGCGCGCCCGACGAGCGGCTGCTGTGGAACCGGCTGTCCGTCTTCGCCGGCGGCTTCGGCCTGGACGCCGCCGAAGCCGTGTGCGCGGGGGACGGCATCGCGCCCCGGGACGTGCTGGATCTGCTCGACCGGCTGGTCGCCCAGTCCGTCGTCCTCATCACCGAGCGGGAGGGCCAGCCGCGCTACTGGCTGCTGGAGACCATCCGCCAGTACGGCGGACAGCGGCTCACCGAGTCCGGCGAGGAGGAGCGGATACGGGCCCGGCACCGCGACTTCTATCGTCGACTCGCCGAGCGCATCGCCGAGGGCTGGTACGGCGCCGGGCAGGAGGAAGGCCTGGCCCGGCTGCGCGCCGAACACGGCAATCTCCGTACGGCGCTGGAGCACAGCGATCCACAGACGGCCCTGGCGCTGGTCGCCGCGCTGCGGTTCCACTGGTGCGCCGACGGGTTCCTCGGCGAGGGACGGCGCTGGCTGGACCGGGCGCTTCAGGCGGCCCCCGAGCCGACCCCCGCCCGGGCCAGAGCGCTGTGGGTGGCCGCCTGGGCCGCCCTGCTCCAGGGCGACCACCCTGCCGCGGACCGGGCGCTGGCGGAGGCCGGGGAGTTGGGCGCCCGGCTGGAGGACCCGGTGGTGGGGGCGTACGTCCAGGGCTTCAGGGGCACGTCGGCGCTGTTCCGGGGGCATCTGGCGGAGGCCGTGTCCTCGTACGAGCGGGCGGTGGCCGCGCACGAGGCGGTGGGCGACGGTCCGGGAGCCCTGTTCTCCTTGTTCCAACTCGCCGTGGCACAGGCCCACATGGCCGACCCGCAGGCCGAGCGAACCGGGCGGCGCGCGGTGGCCGCCGCCGAGGCGCACGGCGAGCGGTGGTGCCGCTCCTACGCGCTGTGGGCGCTCGGCCACGACGCCTGGGTGCGCGGCGACCCGGAGTCGGGTACGGCCCTGACGCGGGCCGGTCTTAACATCCAACGGGGCTTCAACGACTACGCCGGTACGGCGCTGATGATGGAGCTGCTGGCCTGGATCACCGCCTCCGGGGGCGACCACGAGCGGGCGGCGCGACTGCTGGGAGCTGTTCGGCCCCTGTGGCGGGACATCGGCACGACCATCGCGGCGTTCGGCCCGCACCTGGCGGATCGGCACGAGCAGTGCGAACGGATGGTCGTAGTGGCCCTGGGCCCAGAGGCGTACGAGAAGGCCCTCGCCGAGGGCGGCCGGCACGACCGGCCCGCGCGAGCCATCGCCTACGCCCTCGACAGTCGGCCGGACCCCGGTACCGGCGCCGAGTCGCAGCCCGGGCCCGGTCCGCTGACCCGCCGGGAGCGCGAGGTGGCCGCACTGGTGGCCCAGGGGATGAGCAACCGCCGTATCGCCGCCGCCCTGGTGCTGTCGCCGCGCACGGTCGACGGCCACGTGGAGCACATCCTGGCCAAGCTCGGCTTCGGCTCTCGTACGCAGATCGCGGCGTGGGTGGCGCAGAAGCAGCAGCGGGGGAATCCGGAGCAGGTGAATCAGGTACCCACCCCGTAGTTCCACCTGTATCCCCGGGCGTGCCCCGCGCCGATGGTGGTCGGCATGGTGCACATCGAGGTGGACGGGAGCCGCTGTGACGGCTTCGGATTCTGTGAGCAGGCCGCGCCCGAGGTCTTCGGGCTCGACGACGACGGCGTGGTCACCGTCCTGGTGGCCGAGGTCCCCGACGAGCTGTCGGAGAAGGCCGAGGCGGCCACTCGGGCTTGTCCCGTGGCGGCGCTGAGGATCGGCCGATGAGGGCGGTGGTGGTAGGCGGCTCGCTCGCCGGAGTGACTGCCGTCGACGAACTGAGGGCGCGGGGCTGGGACGGGGCGATCACCCTCATCGGCGAGGAGGCGCAGGCCGCGTACACCCGGCCGCCGCTGTCCAAGGGCGTGCTGAAGGGTACGGAGGACGCCGGCGATGTCCTGCTCCCGCAGCTCGGCGGCAACGTCGAGGTCCTGACCGGCACGCGCGCCACGGGCCTGGACCCGGACACCCGGCGGGTGCGGATGGCGGACGGTGAGGAGATCCCGTACGACAAGCTCGTGATCGCCACCGGGGCGCGGGCCCGCACCCTGGGAGAGCACGGGCTCGTTCTGCGCACGCTGGACGACGCCTTGCGCCTGCGCACCGAACTCGCCAAGGCCGCAAGCCTGTTGGTGGTCGGCGGCGGCTTCCTGGGCATGGAGATCGCCTCTGCTGCCGCCGACCTCGGTCTGGACGTCACCGTCGTCGACGTCCGGGAGCCCTTCCTGACCACGCTGGGGCCCTTCCTCGCCGGGCTGTTCGGCCGGGCCACGCGAGAGCGGGGCGTGCGTACGGTCGTGGCCCCGGACGGCGTGGCTCCGCTGCCGTACGGTGCTCAACTCGCCGACGGCAGGCGGCTGGAGGCCGATCTCGTCGTGACCGCCGTGGGCTGCCGCCCCAACACCGAATGGCTGGCGGGCTCCGGAGTGACCCTGCTCGGCGGGGTCGTGGTCGACGAGCACTGCCGGACCGCCGTCCCGGACGTCATCGCCGTCGGCGACGTCGCCACCTTCCCCACCGGCGACGGCCGCTTCCGGCGTACCCCGCACTGGGACAGCGCGATCGGCCAGGCACGGGCGGGCGTCGCCGCCCTGCTGCACGGGGACGCGGCAGCGCCGTACACCCCGCAGCCGTACTTCTGGACCGAGGCGTTCGGCCTGGCCGTCAAGCTCGCCGGAACCCTGCCCGCCGCCGGGGAGCCGACCGTGCTCAAGGGCTCGGTGGCCGAGCTCTCCGCCCTGCTGCGCTGGGATCACCCGGCCCACCCGGTGGCCGCCGCCCTCAACCACCGCATTCCGGTGGGCCGTTTGCGCGCGCTGGCCGCGTGACACCTGCGTCCTTTCCCACGATTCCCACGATCAAAGGAGATCGCCATGACCACCACCACGCCCCTGACCTCCGACCTCGACCTCTTCAGCGACGAGGCGCTCACCGACCCGTACCCCCACTACAAAGCGCTGCGCGATCTGGGCCCGGCCGTCCACCTGACCCGCCACGGCCTGTGGTTCATCTCCCGCTACGAGCAGGTGCGTTCGGCCCTCGGCGACTGGGAGACCTTCTCCTCCGGTCAGGGCATCGGCCTCAACGACGGCTTCAACGACGCCTGGGGCAGCGCCCTGATCAACATGGACCCGCCCGCACAGACCGAGCAGCGCAAGCTGTTCACCGACCGGCTCTCCCCGCGCGCGCTGCGCCCGGTCGCCGCGGACATCGACCGCCGGGCCGACCAGCTGGCCGCGGATCTGGTGGCGCGGGGTTCCTTCGACGCCGTCACGGACCTGGCCCAGGACCTCCCCGTCCACGTGATCATGGACCTGATCGGCTGGCCGGCGGAAGGCCGCGACCAGCTGCTCGACATGGCCGCGGGCTGGTTCGACTCCGCCGGACCGGCCTGTCCGCGCACGGCCGCTTCGGTACCGAAGGTCGAGGCCCTCATGGGCTACCTCGCCGAGGTCGTCGCCAAGGAGAACCTCGTACCCGGCGGCTTCGGCTGGACCCTGCTGGAGGCCCACAAGGCGGGCCAGATCCCCGTCGAAGGAGCGATCGGCCTGCTCGCGGGCTATGTGGTGGCCGCCTTCGACACCACCATCAGCACGATCTCCAGCGGCATGTGGCTGTTCGCCCGCCACCCCGAGCAGTGGGACCTGCTGCGCTCCGAACCTTCGCTGGTGCCCGCCGCGTTCAACGAGATCGTACGGATCGAAAGCCCCATCCAGGTCTTCTCCCGGACCACCACCCGCGAGGTGGATCTCGGCGAAGGTGTGGTGATCCCGGCGGGTGCCCGCGTCCTGCACAGCTACGGCGCGGCCAACCGCGACGAGCGGCACTTCCCCGACCCCGACCGCTTCGACATCCGCCGCAACCCCGTCGACCACCTCGGCTTCGGCTACGGCAACCACGCCTGCGCCGGTCAGGGCCTCGCCCGCCTCGAAACGCACGCCGTCCTCAAGGCTCTGGCCGCCCGCGTACAACGGATCGAACTGACCGGCGAACCGGTCCGCGCCCTGAACAACATCACCCGCGGCTTCCAGAGTCTGCCCGTACGCATCCACTGAGCCACGTACACCCTCAAGGCGGCCGGGGCGGTCGGCGCCGAGATCTGTACGGCTGTGGCCCACAGCGTGCCGCTTCGAGCGCGGCCACCGCATCCGCGTCCAGGTCTCCAGCGGCGACTTCCCCGTGGCAGGCCGGCGCCGAGGCATGATCGCGAGGGTTCCACCACGTACCAGCAGGGCCCCGCTCATCTCGCGTGCGCGGGATGATGGTCAACGGCGCGTCTGCGTCACGACTAACAGGTGGGAAAGGGTGGGTCGGTGGCACGGGACTCGCAGATCACGACGGCCGAGCAGGCGGCGAACGACAAGCTGGTACTGGCCTTCGGCTGGCTGCAGGGAGCCGCGAACCGGCTGGAGTACATCCTGGGACGGGCCATCGAGAAGGAGTGCGGGATCAGCCACCTGATGTTCGAGGTGCTGCTGATTCTGGGCCGGGCCGGAGAGCCGGGAATGTCGATGCGGGCCATCGCGCAGGAGCGGGTCCTCACCACGGGCGGCGTGACACGGCTGGTGGACCGGATGGAGGCAGCGGGCCTGGTGGCCCGCGACGAGAATCCGGGAGACCGCCGGGGACGGCTGGTCAGACTGACCCGGCTCGGAGAGGAGACCGCGGTGCGGGCGGCCCGCCTGCATGCCGAGAACGTGCAGCGGCTCTTCCTCGACCAGTTGCCCCCGGAGCACCGAGAGCAGTTCACGCGCGATCTGCGGACGCTGAGCTTCTCGGCGCGCGACGCGCTGCCCCGCCTGCGCTGAGCCGAGTAGACCACCAGCCCCAGCCCGGGCACCGGTGCCCGGGCTGGGGCTGGGGCTGGTAATGCCGAGGTGGATCGATGAGTTTCACCGTGAGGAAATACCTGACACGTCAGATACTGTTGTCTCAGTCGAAGGTCCGCGGAAGGCGGATCCGGTAACCGAGAGGCCCATCCTCATGAAGCTCGTCTACGTCTTCGACGCCTACTGCGGCTGGTCGCACGGTTTCGCGTCGACCTTGGCCGAGGTGGTGCGACGGCGCCCCGACCTGGAGGTGGACGTGGTGTCCGGTGGCCTGTTCACGGGTTCGCGCCGGGTGCCGATCCGCGAGTTCGGATACGTCCAGGGCGCCAACGCCAAGATCAGCGAGCTGACCGGGGCGGAGTTCGGGGCCGCCTACGAGCGGCTGATCGCGGACGGCTCGTTCGTGATGGACTCCGAGGCCGCCGCGCGGGGTGTGGCCGCGTTGCGGCAGGCCGCGCCCGACCGCACCGTGGAACTGGCCGCCGCTCTGCAGCACGCGTTCTACGTGGACGGCCTGAGCCTGTCCGACCCGGCCACCTATCGGGCGCTCGCCGAAGCGGCCGGCCTGGAGGCGGAGAGCGTCGTCGCCGCGTTCACCGCGCCGGAGTCGGCCGCCGCCGCGCAGGACGACTTCGTACGAGCGGCCGGCCTGGGCGTGGACAGCTTCCCCACCCTGCTGGCCGTCACAGGCGACCGCAGCACCACGGTCCTGGCCGTCGGCCATGCCACCGCCGAGGAGATCAACCGGCGCCTGGACGCACTCACCTCCGTGTCCTGACCGCTTGTTCCCCGCCCCCTTTTCGTCGCTCCCCCCTCTCCCATGGAAGGAATCACCATGAGCACTCTCGATTTCAAGGTCATCGACCTGGACTTCCCCGTCGGCTCGAAGAACAAGACCGCCACTCTGATCACCGGCGAGGAGGAGGCCTTCCTGATCGACGCCGGGTTCACCCGCGCGGACGGCCACCGCCTGGTCGCCGAGGTCCTCGACTCCGGCAAGACGCTGACCAAGGTCTTCATCAGCCACGCCGACCCCGACTTCTACTGGGGTGCCGAGGTCGTCGCCGACGCCTTCCCCCAGGCCGAACTCTTCGCCACCCCGCTGGTCATCGAGCACATCCGGGACGCGTACGAGGGCAAGCTCAAGGCCTGGGAGCCCGTCGGCGTCAACCGCCCCACCCGGCTGGTCGAGCCGGCCGAACTGACCGGCGACATCACCTTCGAGGGCCACGTCTTCCAGCTCAAGGGCGGCCTCCCCGGCCTGCCCGACCGCCACTACCTGTGGCAGGCCGAGCACCGGGCGATCGTCGCCGGCGTGCTCCTCTTCCAGAACGAGCACGTCTGGGTCGCCGACACCGCCACGCCTGAGTCCCGCGCCGTATGGACCGAGCTGCTGGATGAGATGACGGCCCTGGACCCGGCCTTCGCCGTCCCCGGCCACCGGCTGCCCACCACCACCCTCGACGCGAGCCCGATCGCCTACACCCGTGACTACCTCACCGTGTTCGAGACCGAACTGGCCAAGGCCGACAGCGGTGAGGCCCTCACCAAGGCGCTGATCGCCCGTTACCCGGACGCCGGCATGCTCATCGCGGCCCAGCTCGGCGCCAAGGTCGCCAAGGGCGAGATGACCTGGGGCTGATCCCGCCCCTTCCCGGCGGTCCGGTGCCGGGCGCCCCCACCCGGCACCGGACCGCCCCACCCCGCAGCCACCTACGCCGCCGACCCAGCTCCTCACCGGCGCCGTTTCCTCCTGGCCCACACCACCAGAAAGGCCACCACTGTGACCGAGACGACCGGCTTCCACACCTCCACCGCCCCCGCCGACGTGGTGCGGCGCCAGTATCTCGCCTCCGCCCACGGCGACCTCGAGGCACTGCGGGCCACCCTGGCCGACGACGTGGAGTGGACCGAGATGGCAGGCTTCCCGCTGGCCGGCACCTACCGCACCCCCGAGGGCGTCACCTCCGCCGTCATGGAACAGCTGGCCAAGGACTGGGACGACTGGACCGCCCACGACGACACCTACGTAGTCGACGGCGAGAACGTCGTGGTGCTGGCCCGCTACACCGCCACCAACAAGGCCACCGGCAAGGACATCAACGTCCGCGTCGCCCATCACTTCATCGTCCGCGGCGGCCTCATCGTCCGCTTCGAGCAGTTCGTGGACACCGCCAAAGTCCGCGACGCCATGTCCGCCTGACATACCTTCACCTGGAGGTCGGCATCGCAGCGGATGACGTCCACCGCTGTACGCGGCTCCGCCGCTGCTGAGTATCGGTCAAAGGAGGGGTCCGCCCGCACTTCGTCCTGGACAAGATCGCCGGAGGATCGCCGGATCAGAAGGCCCCGTAGCGAAACCGTTGCCGTTCCATCGGAAGTCCCCCACAGCGACGGCATAGTCTTTGGTGCCGTTCAGCGATCCCAGTTGAACGCCCGAACCGGTCCGCTCCAGGCAAGTCCGGGGCGGCAGTTCCGTACGAAGCTGCATATGGCAGCCAGCGTTCTCTTACGTCCAGGGGGAGTTACACCATGCGATCCATACGCCCGCTCTTCGCCGCCCGTCGAGGGAGGAGCACGCGCCGCGGGCCCTCCCCCATGCTGGCGGCGGTCGGACTGGCCACCGCACTGGCCCTGACGGCCACCGCTTGCGACTCGGGCGGCGACACGAACGCGGGCGGCGACGCGTCCGCCCCCGCGGCCACCGGCGGCGACGACAAGATCCAGATCCCGGACGACATCCCGGACGACATCCAGGACAGGCTCAAGGAGCACGGGATCGACCTGGACCAGTGGAAGGGCGGCGCCTGGAAGAACTGGGACAAGGACGACTGGCTGCGCGAGGCCGGCGATTTCGTCAACCCGATCATCGAGGACCTGTGGGACCCGGACCGTATGCGCGAGGCCGAGGACCCGGACCAGGGCAAGGGCGTCGACGAGAGCGACCTCGCCGGTGACCAGGGCGTCACCGACCCGGAGCCGGCACCCGTGGACGCGCAGCCCGTGCAGGCGGCGTACCACGACAACGCCCCCGAGGCGGGCAAGGTGTTCTTCGACTCCCCCGAGGGCACGATGGTCTGCTCGGCGACCGTCGTCGAGGACCCGGCCAACCCGGGCAAGTCCAACCTTGTGTGGACCGCGGGCCACTGCGTACACGCCGGCAAGGCGGGCGGCTGGTACCGCAACATCGCCTTCGTGCCCTCGTACAACAACGACGCCAAGTCGGCGGCGGAACTCACGAACGCCACCCAGGAGGAGGTCGCTCCGTACGGCGTCTGGTGGGGCAACTGGGCCCAGACCTCCGACCAGTGGATCGAGCAGGGCGGCGCGACGGGCGGCCAGGGCGCCTCGTACGACTTCGCCGTCATTCATGTGACGCCGGAGGAGGGCAGTGGCGGCAAGTCCCTGGAGGAGACGGTCGGTTCGGCACTTCCGGTGGAATTCGACGCCCCGGCCGTGGCCGAGGTCGGCACGATCACGGCGACGGGCTATCCGGCCGCGAAGCCGTTCGACGGCGAGACGATGCACCAGTGCGAGGACGAGCCGGGCCGGCTCTCACTCGCCAAGTCCGACCCGACGATGTACCGCATCGGCTGCACGATGACCGGCGGTTCATCCGGCGGCGGCTGGGTGGCGAAGGGCTCCGACGGCAAGCCCGCGCTGGTGTCCAACACTTCGATCGGCCCGGTGACCGCGGGCTGGCTGGCGGGCCCGCACCTGGGCACGGAGGCCAAGGGGATCTACGACGCGGTGAGCGAGAAGTTCGCGGGGCAGTGACCGCACGCTGACGTGTGAAGGCCCGCCCCCTACGAGAGGGGGCGGGCCTTCATCATATGAAGCTCTCCGGATCAGCGGAGCTCCGTGTGACTCCGTGTTCAGACGGCGGGCGCCGGAACGTACGGTGCCAGCTCAGCCGCCAGTTCCTCGTGCACCCGTACCTTCAGCAGCGTGCCCTCCGGGGTGTGTTCCTCGGAGATCACCTCGCCGTCGGTGTAGGCGCGGGCGACGAGTCGGCCGTGCGTGTAAGGCACAAGCGCCTCCAACTCGACTGCGGGGTGCGGCAGTTCGACGTCGATCAGCGCGAGCAGCTCATCAATGCCCTGGCCCGTACGGGCCGAGACCGCGATGGAGCGCTTCTCGATCCGCAGCAGCCGCTGAAGCACCAGCGGATCGGCCGCGTCCGCCTTGTTGATCACCACGATCTCGGGTACGTCCGTCGCGCCCACGTCACGGATGACCTCGCGCACGGCGGCCAGCTGCTCCTCCGGCGCCGGGTGGGCGCCGTCGACCACGTGCAGGATCAGGTCGGAATCGCCGACCTCCTCCATCGTGGAGCGGAACGCCTCGACGAGGTGGTGCGGCAGGTGTCGTACGAATCCGACGGTGTCCGCCAGCGTGTAGAGCCGCCCGGTGGGTGTCTCGGCCCGACGCACGGTCGGGTCGAGGGTCGCGAACAGCGCGTTCTCGACCAGGACGCCCGCGCCCGTCAGCCGGTTCAGCAGCGAGGACTTACCCGCGTTGGTGTAGCCGGCGATGGCGACCGATGGCACCTTCTTGCGACGGCGCTCCCGGCGCTGGATGTCGCGGCCGGCCTTCATGCCCGCGATCTCCCGGCGCATCTTCGCCATCTTCTCGCGGATACGGCGCCGGTCCGTCTCGATCTTGGTCTCACCGGGACCACGGGTGGCGAGGCCGCCGCCCTTACCGCCGCCCATCTGACGGGACAGCGACTGACCCCAGCCTCGCAGCCGCGGCAGCATGTACTGCATCTGCGCGAGCGCGACCTGTGCCTTGCCCTCTCGGGACTTGGCGTGCTGGGCGAAGATGTCGAGGATCAGGGCGGTCCGGTCGATCACCTTGACCTTGACGACGTCTTCGAGGTGGATCAGCTGGCCCGGCGAGAGCTCACCGTCACAGATGACGGTGTCCGCGCCGGTCTCGAGCACGATGTCACGCAGCTCGTTGGCCTTGCCGGAGCCGATGTACGTGGCCGGGTCCGCCTTGTCGCGGCGCTGGATCACGCCGTCGAGCACCAGAGCGCCCGCGGTCTCCGCGAGTGCGGCCAGCTCCGCGAGGGAGTTGTCCGCGTCGGCCGCGGTCCCCGAGGTCCACACCCCGACGAGCACGACTCGCTCAAGACGCAGCTGGCGGTACTCGACCTCGGTGACGTCCTCGAGCTCGGTGGAGAGGCCTGCGACTCGGCGCAGTGCCGCGCGGTCGGAGCGGTCGAACTGGTCGCCGTCCCACTCGCCGTCGATCGCATGGCTCCAGGCGACGTCCTCTTCCATCAGGGCATCGGCCCGAAGGCGTTCGGGGCTGTTCTGCACGAGGCTCTGCTTGTCCTGGGAAGGGGAAGAAGAGGAGGTCATTGGGTCCTTACGTCGATGGGGATCTATGGGGCGACGAACTGCGGTCCGTCACTTGATACAACGTGCGGGGCCGCCGGGAGATTCCCGGCTCTGGAGTCCGTCCGGCGGATCATGCCGGAGACCCGGGGTGCCGCGTCGTCGACCTGATGATGGTTGCACGGCACGCCCGTCTCGTCATCTGGGTTATCGACGGCTCTGTTGTCGACGGCTCTCGATTTCTGAGTCATCGGTGGCTCTCGATCTGAGGCGTCGAGGGTTGTGGCGCGTGCTTCGCGCCCTTCTCGGCGGGTGCGACGCTGCGCCAGTCCGGGTGTCCCGGCATGGGCGGGGTCTTCTTGCCGTACAGCCAGGCCTTGAAGAACGCGCTCAGATCGCGCTCCGCGACGGCCGAGGCGAGGCGCTCGAAGTCCGCGGTCGTCGCGGTGCCGTCACGGTGGATCCGCACCCAGGTCCGCTCCAGCCGCTCGAAGGCCGGGCGGCCGATCTCCTGGCGCAGCGCGTACAGGACCAGGGCGCTGCCGCCGTAGAGGTTCGGCCTGAAGATGCTCATCTTCCGGCCGGGCTCGGGGGCCTTGGGCGCCGCGGGCGGGCCTCCGGCGGCCCGCCAGGTGTCGGACGCCCCGTAGGCCTCACGCATCCGTGTCTCGAGGGGCTCGTCCGCCGTCTCTTCCGCGTACAGGGCCTCGTACCAGGTGGCGTGTCCTTCGCTCAGCCACAGGTCGGACCAGGTGCGCGGGGTGACGCTGTTGCCGAACCACTGGTGTGCCAGCTCATGCACCATGATCGACTCGACGTACCCCTTCGAGAACTCAGGACGTGTGAAGAGCTCTCTCTCGAAGAGAGAGAGCGTTTGTGTCTCGAGTTCGAAGCCGGTCCGCGCCTCGGCGATCAGCAGCCCGTACGTCTCGAAGGGGTAGCGGCCGATCTTCCGCTCCATCCAGGCGATCTGCCCGGGCGTCTTCTTGAGCCAGGGCTCCAGCTTCTTGCGGTCCTCGGAGGGCACTACATCGCGTACGGGGAGACCGGCAGGGCCGCCCCTGTGCACCACGGAGGAGCGGCCGATGGACACCTGGGTGAGTTCGGTGGCCATGGGGTGCTCGGTTCGGTACGCCCAGGTGGTGGCCCTCGCACGGCGGACCGCGCCCAGCGGCAGTCCGTTCGCCACGGCCGTGTAGCCGTTGGGCGCGGTGACACGGATCGTGAAGATCGCCTTGTCGGAGGGGTGGTCGTTGCCCGGGAAGACCCGGTGCGCGGCGTCGATCTGGTTGGCCATGGCGAGCCCGTCCTCGGTCCGCACCCAGCCGCTCTTCACGTCCTTCCTGGGCGTCGGGTCGCTGTCGTGGCCCACAGTGATCCGCATCCGGCTGCCGGGCGCCAGCCGCTTCGCGGGCGTGACCACCAGGTCCTCCCCCGCGCCGCGGAACTCCGCGGGCACACCGTTGACCTCGACGGATCGCACTGTTCCGTGCGAGTAGTCAAGATTGACCTGCTTCAACCAGTCTGTCGCCCGTGCGTCGATCGTGGTGACGGTCGGCAGCGGCTCGCTGTTGTTTCCGGAGTAGGTGAAGGCGAGGTCGTACGCCATGACGTCGTACCCGGGGTTGCCCAGGTGCGGGAAGAGGCGGTCGCCGATGCCGAGCGGCTCCGCCGGCGCGGGACCGCTCGCGGCGATGAGGCAGAGCGAGGAGGAGGCGGCCAGCAACGCCGTACGGAGCGGCCTGTGGGCCTTCGGGCGCGGAGCCGGGGTCCTGGAGGTGAGCGGCATGGACCACGGCTATCAGCGCCCGTTCGAGTGTGCGGTGACGACTCGCGCCGCGCACACTCGAACGGGTGGCCGATGGCCTGCTGATGGCCTGCTGATGGCCTGCTACGGAGTCGCCGCCTGGTGCTGGGCCCGGCCCACGTCGTACACACCCGGCACGTTGCGCATCGCCCGCATAAGTGCGGGAAGGTGTGCGGCGTCCGGGAGTTGGAGCGTGTAGGTGTGGCGTACGCGCTGCTGGCTGGGGGGTTCGACGGTCGCCGAGACGATGGCGACACCCTCCAGGGCGATGGCTTCGGTCAGGTCAGCGAGCAGATGCGGCCGCCCGAAGGACTCGGCGACCAGCGTGACACGGCACTCCGTGGTGTCACCCCAGCGCACGTCGACCTCCTTGCGCCCCGCGTCCTTCATGCGCGCCACCACAGCGCACTCCACGCGATGCACCGTCACCACTCCCCCGCGCACGACGAAGCCGGTGACCGCGTCGGGCGGTACGGGCGTACAGCAGCCCGCGAGCCGTACGGTCGCACCGGGCTCGTCCACGACTGCGTTCGCGCCGGAGGGCGGCGCGGCAGAGCTGTCGACGGGCGGCCTGAGGGGCGCGACGGAGATCTCCGCGTCCGATGTGGCGTCGGGCGAGGGATGCGTGGCGAGCCAACGCTGGATGGCGATGCGCGCGGCGGGCGTACGCGCATGCTCCAGCCACTCCCTGGAGGGCTCCGAGGACGCGTCCTGGCCCATGAGCAGTTGCACGGTGTCGCCGTCCCTCAGGACCGTACTCAGCGTCGCCAGGCGGCCGTTGACGCGCGCACCCATGCAGGCGTGCGCGTCCTCGCCGTACTGCGCGTACGCGGCGTCCACGCAGCTCGCGCCCGCGGGCAGCCCGATCGTGCCGCCGTCGGGACGTAAAACGGTGATCTCCCGGTCCTGGGCGAGGTCTTCGCGCAGCGTGGACCAGAACGTGTCAGGATCCGGCGCGGCCTCCTGCCAGTCAAGGAGGCGGGAGAGCCAGCCGGGGCGGGTGGGGTCGACGCGCTCGCCGTCACTGTCCAGTTGCTCCTCCGTAGGAGGAGCATAGGGATTGCCGAGTGCAATGACGCCGGCCTCGGCAACTTTGTGCATCTGGTGCGTACGGATGAGGACTTCGGCGACCTGGCCGACCATGGGGGTACCCCCGGGCGAGTCTGCTCGAGCCTGGGGTAGGGCGACGGCCGTGTGCAGCGACTGATACAGGTTGAACTTGGGGACGGCGATGAAGTCCTTGAACTCCGAGACCACCGGCGTGAGGCAGGTGTGCAGTTCGCCGAGCACTCCGTAGCAGTCGGCGTCCTCGTTCACGAGCACCAGGAGGCGTCCGAAGTCGACGCCGCGCAGTCGGCCGCGCTTGCGGGAGGTGCGGTGCAGGGAGACCAAGTGCCGTGGCCGGATGAGGACTTCGGCCTGCAGCCCGGCCTCGCGCAGGATTTTGCGCACCTCTTCCGCGATCTCCGCGAGGGGATCGTCGGCGCGCGCCGCGTTGTCGACGATGAGCCCCCTGGTGCGCTCGTACTCTTCGGGGTGCAGGATCGCGAAGACGAGGTCCTCGAGCTCGGTCTTGAGCGCCTGGACGCCGAGCCGCTCGGCGAGCGGGATCAGCACGTCCCTGGTCACCTTGGCGATACGGGCCTGCTTCTCGGGGCGCATGACGCCCAGAGTGCGCATGTTGTGCAGCCGGTCGGCGAGTTTGATCGACATCACGCGTACGTCGTTGCCGGTGGCGACGAGCATCTTGCGGAACGTTTCCGGCTCGGCGGCCGCTCCGTAGTCGACCTTCTCCAGTTTCGTGACGCCGTCGACGAGATAGCGGACCTCCTCTCCGAACTCCTCCCGCACCTGGTCGAGCGTCACCTCTGTGTCCTCGACGGTGTCGTGGAGCAGAGAAGCCGTCAACGTCGTGGTCTCCGCGCCGAGTTCGGCGAGGATCAGGGTCACGGCGAGCGGGTGCGTGATGTAGGGCTCGCCGCTCTTGCGCATCTGGCCGCGGTGCGAGGACTCGGCGAGGACGTACGCCCGGCGCAGTGGCTCCAGGTCGGCGTCGGGGTGGTGGGCGCGATGGGCCTCGACCACGTGGCTGATCGCATCGGGCAGCCTGCCGCGGCCCGCGGACCCCAGGAGCGCGGCTCGGCCGAGGCGGCGCAGATCGATGCGCGGGCGACTCCTCCTGCGATGCGCCTCGGGCGCGATCGGGCCGGGCGTCGCGGGGTTCGTGGCCTCCGCACTCATGGGCACCTCCGGCTGCTGGACCGACGGACGGGGCGCCCCATGGCGTACACGGCTCTGGGGATGATGTCGTTCCCCCGTCCGGGCCGGTGCTTGATGCTACCGAGCCCAACACGCTCGGCTGACCGCCTCACGCCGAGCGTGAAACGGATCACCCATTCGAGCGATGGTTCAGGGGTTTACGGTTTTGAGCCACTCGGCGTCGATCTCGCCCTCGGCAACGATCACCGCGGGTCCGGTCATCTCGATCTCGCCGTCGGGCCGCTCGGTGATCACCAGGCGTCCGCCGGGCACATCGACGGTGTACGTGGCCGGGGTGCGGGTCACGGCGGGATCTGCGCCGTCCCGTCTCGCCGCCGCCACCGCGACGGCACACGCGCCCGTACCGCACGAGCGGGTCTCGCCGGCGCCGCGCTCGTGCACGCGCAGGGCGACGTGCTGGGGGCCGCGGTCGACGACGAACTCGACGTTCACCCCGTCCGGGTACGCGGATGCCGGGCTGAACGGCGGGGGTGCGAACAAGTCTCCGGCGTGGCCGAGGTCGTCCACGAAGGCGACCGCGTGCGGATTGCCCATGTTCACGTTGCGCGCGGGCCAGCTGCGCTCACCGACGCTCACGGTGATGGCCCCTTCGGGGAGGAGCGCCTTGCCCATGCCGACGGTGATGTCGCCCTCCTTGGCGATGTGCACCCTCTTCACGCCCCCGCGCGTGGCGACCGCGATGTCCCCTTCGGTCACCTGTCCGGCGCGCTGGAGGTAGCGCGCGAACACCCGCACTCCGTTGCCGCACATCTCCGCGATCGAGCCGTCGCCGTTGCGGTAGTCCATGAACCACTCCGTCTCGGCGGCCATCTCCTTGGCTTCGGGGTGCACGGCGGACCGTACGACATGCAGCAGACCGTCTCCGCCGATGCCCGCGCGGCGGTCGCAGAGGGCGGCGACGGCGGCCGGGGGCAGGTCGATGGCGTTCTCGGGGTCGGGGACGATCACGAAGTCGTTCTCGGTCCCGTGCCCCTTGAGGAAGGCGATCCGCGTGCTCATTCCTCGATCGTACGGGGTGGGTACGACACCGCGGCCCGGGTGGGGCGGGGCCTCAGCGCAGGCGGGCCACCCGCCACACGGCGAGGACGACGACGAGGGCGACGATCACGGCGTACGCGATCACGACCCGCCAGTCCGGTCGGCGGCCGGAGCCGCGCTGCGGCAGGCCGGGCCAGGTGTAGCCGACGCGACGGGCGGCCATCATGCCCCAGCCCGCAGCGCAGGAGGAGATCAGCAGGCCGAGCATGGCGATCATGGCCCCGCTGTCGCCGAAGTCGAACGCCAGCGGGAAGGCGAACATCAGGGAGCCGAGCGCGGCCAGGCCCACGATGGGCGCGAGCTGCCAGATCCGCAGTCGGCGCTGCGGACGCAGCTCGACCTCGACCTCGGGCTCCGCGAACATCTCGTCGGGCCCGGGTCCGTCGGCGGTCACGCCGCCCGGGGTTTCGTCGGGCCCGTCGGGGCTCAGTCGGTCCCCGTCCGGATCCTGCTGATCCCTTACGGTGTCGTGCTCCGTGCCTTGTGCGGTGTCGCGAGGGCCGGCCTCCATCGCCACGCGCCCTCCCAACTCGGACTCCACTTGGTCGATCGAAGCTCGATGATGGCACGGTGTCAGAGGCCGGGATGTCGGGCGGAGCGTCCCGATGCCATGACGTGATCAGGCTGTAACCGGTCGTTCGACCAATCTCAGAGCGTGCCGGGGAAGTTCCGTGAGATCCGCCGCGGCCCCACTGAGCCAGTGCACCCGCGGATCGCGCCTGAACCAGGAATCCTGACGGCGCGCGAAGCGCTTGGTGGCGCGTACGGTTTCGGCCCGCGCCTCGTCGTCGGTGCACTCTCCGGACAGGGACGCCAGAACCTGCTGGTAGCCGAGCGCCCGCGATGCCGTACGCCCCTCACGCAAGCCTCGCGCCTCCAGCGCGCGTACCTCGTCGACGAGTCCTTCGTCCCACATGCGGTCCACCCGGCGGGTGATGCGGTCGTCGAGTTCGGGGCGCGCCACGTCGACGCCGATCTGCACGGTGTCGTAGATGGAGTCGTGGCCGGGCAGGTTGGCGGTGAAGGGCTTGCCGGTGATCTCGATGACTTCGAGGGCGCGGACGATCCGTCGTCCGTTGCTGGGCAGAATCGCGTGGGCCGCCTCGGGATCGGCGGCGGCCAGCCGGGCGTGCAGGGCACCCGAGCCGCGCAGAGTCAGCTCCTCCTCCAGGCGGGCCCGCACTTCGGGATCCGTACCCGGAAACTCCAGGTTGTCGACGGCCCCCCGGACATACAGGCCGGAGCCGCCCACGAGGATCGGCCAGCGCCCCTCGGCAAGGAGGGCGTCGATGCGGGCGCGCGCGAGCCGCTGGTACTCGGCCACGCTCGCGGTCACCGTCACGTCCCAGATGTCCAGGAGGTGGTGCGGGATGCCTCGACGCTCCTCGGGCGTCAGCTTGGCGGTACCGATGTCCATCCCCCGGTAGAGCTGCATGGAATCGGCGTTGACGATCTCGCCGCCGAGTTGCTGGGCCAGCTGAACTCCCAGATCGGACTTTCCGGCCGCGGTGGGACCGACGACGGCGATGACCCGCGGGGCGGGAGCTGCACTACTCACCGCAACAGTCTCGCAAACCTCGGGGCCTCTCCTCGAACGAGTTACGTGACGCCACGGATCCGGGGTCGTTGCCTGTTGCGAGGTTCCGGCCGCCGGTTTTGAGGACCGGCGACCCGGGCGACGCAATGGGACGCACCGGGCGGCACGGAATTTCGCCCACACGAGTAGGGTATGGAGACGATATGGGTGTTTTGGCACGGCTTCTTCGGAAAGATAAGCCTAAGTCCAAGAGGTCGGAGGGGTCGGAGGAGGCGTCAACCACCGAGGCGCAGGCCGACACCCAGACGGTCGAACCCGACGTGAAGGCTGACACGGAGGAAGCGGCGGAAGCGACGGAGGAAGCCGAGGAGTCGGCCGAGAGCGAATCCGAGGCCGCGGAGAAGTCGGCGGAGTCCACCGAGAGCGAGGCGTCGGACGGCGTCGAGATCCCCAAGCAGCAGTCCGCCGAGGAGGCGGCCGACAGCGAGGCCGACGAGAGCGCCCGCAAGTAACTGTCCCGCGAGGGAAGGTGCACCATGGGTCTCCTCGAGAGTCTGAATACCAAACTCACACCCGCCAAGGGAAAGGTCTCGCACCTCGCGCAGCAGCACTGGGGCAAGATCGAGCAGGGTCTCGACAAGGCCGCGAAGCTGGCCGACGAGAAGACCAAGGGCAAGTACAGCAACAAGATCCAGACGGGCACGGGCAAGGCCAAGGGTGCCCTGGACCGGCTCGCGCACAAGGAGGGTGACGGGAGAGAGGGCGGCGCGACACCTCCACCACCCGCGCCGCCACCGCCCTCGGCATCCTGAAAGACGGCACTTCGGCGGACGGCCAGGGAGCACTTGGGGCTCCGGGCCGTCCGCCGTGTTGTTGGCCGTGCAGTTGGCCGACGCCCGGTAAACGACATAGGGAGCCGCATGTGGAGCGAGCCCACCGGGAGAGCCCGGGGTGGCACTCCGCGCGTTCGCCGGCTCCGACGCGCCGAGATCAGCGCCGTCCCGGGGCTCAGCGCCCGCTTGCGGCTCAGCGCCGGGCTCGGCTCCGGCCCGGGACGCCCTCGGCCTACGCCGGCCGTAGCCGCGCCCGCTACGGCCGCGCCCGTCACCTCGCGCCTACGACCAGGCCGCCACCAAGTACCCCACGCCATAAGGCGCGTCCTCGTACAGCAGGGCGCCGCTGAGCCCCGCGCCCTCGGCCGCGCCCGCCAGCACCTGCCAGGGCGCCCGGCCGGAGGCCATCAGTTCGTGGGCCAGCTCAGCGTCCAGCGCCTTGAGTGCCGCCACATCCGCCGCCGCCAGCGCATGCGCGACCTCCGCGTCGAACCCCGCCGCCCGTTCGTCCAGATACCCCGGCGCCTTGAGCGACCGGCACGCGCTGGCGTCGCCCATCACCAGCAGTGCCACCCTCTCGGCCCGCGCGACGATTTCCCTTCCACTCTGGATACACCGCTCGGCCGCGAGAGGTTCCCCCACACCGAGACCTTCCACGGGAGCGTGTGACCAGTCCGTTAGTCGCAGCAGCCAGGCGGCGACGGCGAGCGAGGCCGGAAGCTCACGCTCCGGCGCGGCCGAATCCGGCCTGCCTCCGCCCGGACCGACACCGGGGTCAATGCCCAGACGCACCTCGATGTCCACGCCGAACCCGCGGAACGACCCCCGCGCGCCCTCCGGATACGGCCCCTGCCCGCTCCGCTCGGCAGGGCCGACGACCACGAGCCGGTCGGGGTGGGCGGCGGCCAGTACTCCCAGGGCGTCCGCGCATGCCGCGCGCGCGGTGTCCAGCTCGGGCGCCGCGCCCGCGGCGACCTCGGGTACGAGCAGCGGCGGGCAGGGGCAGACAGCGGCGGCGACCAGCATGATCGCCAGCCTACTGCCGCGGTTCCCCGTCGGAGTTCCAGATCAGCTCGGCGGCTCGGAGCACCATCTCGTGCGTGAACACAGCGCCCTGGACGTACACGTAGTAGGCGTCACCACCGAGGTAGCGGAGGTAGCGATGGACACGCCTGCGCCGCTCGAGCCGTCCCGACTTGTAGGTACGGTCGGTCTCCGCGAGCCTGCGCCCGCCTGGGCCTCCATCAGTGTGCGGAGCAGCCCCCTGTGGGGGCCGGCAGCGGCGCCGGGACGCCCACGGCCGGCAGCCCGAGCATCACGCCCGCGGGCTTCGCGGTCGCGTTGCGCTTCTCCCAGGCATCCCCCGCGCGCGTGCGGCGCACATCGAGGACGGCGCCCTCGGCGAGCAGGTGGTGCGGGGCGGCGTAGGTGATCTCCACGGTGACCACGTCGCCGGGACGGACCTCGGCGTCGGGCTTGGTGAAGTGCACCAGGCGGTTGTCGGGGGCGCGGCCTGAGAGGCGATGCGTGGCGCCGTCCTTGCGGCCCTCGCCCTCGGCGACCATCAGCTCCAGGGTGCGGCCGACCTGCTTCTTGTTCTCCTCCCAGGAGATCTCCTCCTGGAGGGCGACAAGACGCTCGTACCGCGCCTGCACAACCTTCTTGGGGATCTGGTTCTCCATGGTGGCCGCCGGGGTTCCGGGGCGCTTGGAGTACTGGAACGTAAACGCTTGCGCGAAGCGGGCCTCACGGACCACGTGCAGGGTCTGCTCGAAGTCCTCCTCGGTCTCTCCGGGGAAGCCCACGATGATGTCGGTGGTGATCGCGGCGTGTGGGATCGCGGCCCGGACCTTCTCGATGATCCCGAGGTACCGCTCCTGCCGGTACGAGCGGCGCATCGCCTTCAGGACGGGGTCGGAGCCGGACTGCAGCGGCATGTGGAGCTGCGGCATGACGTTCGGCGTCTCGGCCATCGCGGCGATCACGTCGTCGGTGAAGTCGCGCGGATGCGGCGAGGTGAAGCGGACGCGCTCCAGGCCCTCGATCTTCCCGCAGGCCCGCAGCAGTTTGCTGAAGGCCTCTCGGTCGCCGATGTCGGAGCCGTAAGCGTTTACGTTCTGCCCCAGCAGCGTGATCTCGGAGACGCCTTCGCCGACCAGCGCCTCGATCTCGGCGAGGATGTCGCCGGTCCTGCGGTCCTTCTCCTTGCCGCGCAGCGCCGGGACGATGCAGAACGTGCAGGTGTTGTTGCATCCGACGGAGATGGAGACCCACGCGGCGTACGCGCTCTCGCGGCGGGTCGGCAGCGTCGACGGGAACGCCTCGAGCGACTCGGCGATCTCGACCTGCGCCTCTTCCTGTACGCGAGCACGCTCCAGGAGGACGGGCAGCTTGCCGATGTTGTGCGTCCCGAAGACGACGTCCACCCAGGGCGCCTTCTTCACGATGGTGTCGCGGTCCTTCTGCGCGAGACAGCCGCCGACAGCGATCTGCATCCCGGGCCGCTTCGACTTCATCGGCGCGAGGCGGCCGAGATTGCCGTACAGGCGGTTGTCGGCGTTCTCCCGCACGGCGCACGTGTTGAAGACGACGACATCCGCGTCCCCGTCCGCCCCCTCGGGCGCACGTACGTAGCCGGCGTCCTCCAGCAGCCCGGAAAGCCGCTCGGAGTCGTGGACGTTCATCTGGCACCCGTAGGTGCGCACCTCGTAAGTCTTCGCGCTCATCTCGTACACCAGAGTACGGGGTCCCCACGCGCGCGTTGCCGAGTATTCCGGGCCGTACATCCTGCACGCGCGCGTGCAGGATGCTCCATGAGCCCGGCCCTGGTCATCGCCGTCGGTGAGCTGGCAGGATCGCGGCATGTCCCAGGCGCTCCCCCATATCGGCCGTGCCCGCGCCCTGCAGGGTTCGGCAGCCGCCTTCGTGGTCTTCGGGCTGCTGCTGTGGTGGCTGCTGCCCCTGGGCGAGAGCTCGCCGGGCGGGACGGTGTCCTTCAGCACGGGAGCGCGGAACGGGGTCTACCAGCGCTACGGGGAGCTGCTGCAGAAGGAACTGGCGGATGACATGCCCCGCCTGAACGTGAAACTGGAAAGCAGCGAGGGGTCGCAGCAGAACGTGGAGTGGGTCGCCACCGGACAGGCCCAGTTCACGATCGCGGCGGCCGACGCGGTGGAGAAGTACAAGTTGGCGAACGGGCCGGGCGCGGACCAGTTGCGCGGCTGCGCGCGGCTGTACGACGACTATGTGCACGTGGTCGTCCCGCGCACGTCCTCCGTGGACTCCATCAAGGGACTGCGGGGCAAGAAGGTGGCCGTGGGGCCGCCCGGCTCCGGAGTGCGGCTGATCGCGGAACATGTGCTCGACGCTGCCGGCATCGACCTGGAGAAGGGCATCACGCCGGTGCCCGACGGCATAGGGACCGCGCCGGAGCTGCTCGAGGAGGGCAAGATCGATGCCTTCTTCTGGTCGGGCGGACTCCCGACGAGTGCCGTGACCGACCTCTCGACCGACTTCGACATCAGACTGGTCCCGATCGGTGAAGACATCGTCGAGGAGCTGCACAAGCAGGGCAGGGAGTCGCGCTACTACCGGGCTGCCCTGATGCCCGCGGACGCCTACCCCAGGGCCCAGGCGGGCCGTGCCGTGCCCACGGTGGCGGTGGCGAACCTGCTCATGACGCGGGCCGACACCGACGCGAAGCTGACCGAGGGGCTGACCCGTACGGTGATCGACAGCCGCGACCACATCGGCGGCGAGGTACACGCGGCGCAACTCGTGGACCTCCGGACGGCGATCTACACCGACCCCTTGGACCTGCACGAGGGCGCGCAGCGCTATTACCGCTCGGTGAAGCCGTAGCGGCGCCTGAGGGACCTGAGGGACTCTCACAAGCCCTACGCGGCTCAGTCAGGCCATGGGCCCCGTGCGCGGCACCGTCACCGTCACCCGCAGACCGTGCGGCTCGTGACGGGCGTACGCGATCGACCCGCCGCCCGCCGCGAGCAGAGCCCGCGAGATGGACAGTCCGAGGCCCGAACCCTTGATGTTCTGGTGGCCGGCGCTGCGCCAGAAGCGGTCGCCGATGCGGGCCAGTTCGTCGTCGCTGAGGCCGGGGCCTCGGTCGGAGACCACGACGGTCGAGACCTCGCCGTTGGAGGCCACCTCGACCTCGACGCACTCGCCCTCGGGCGTGAACTTCAGCGCGTTGTCGATCACCGCGTCCAGGGCACTGGAGAGGGCGACCGGGTCGGCCCAGGCGGTCGTGGCCGGGCAGTTCCCGACGAGTCGTACGCCCTTGTCGTCGGCGACCGGAGACCAGGACGCCACGCGCTCGGCGGTCAGCTCGCCGATGTCGGTGAGCCGCAGGTCCGCATCGACGTGCTCGGCCAGCGCCAGGTCGAGCAGGTCGTCCAGGACCTGGGCGAGGCGCTTGCCCTCGGTGCGGACGGAGGCGATCTCCTCGTTGCCCTCGGGGAGTTCCAGGGCGAGCAGCTCGATGCGCAGCAGCAGGGCGGACAAGGGGTTGCGCAGCTGGTGCGAGGCGTCGGCGACGAAGGCGCGCTGCTGCTCCAGGACCTCTTCGACGTTGTCGGCCATCTCGTTGAACGAGTCGGCCAGGCGCCGCAGTTCCGGCGGGCCGCCGGCGGCCGCGACGCGTGACTTGAGGCGTCCGGTCGCGATGTCGTGGGTGGTGGCGTCGAGGACGCGTACGGGCCGCAGCACCCAGCCGGTCAGGCGCAGCGCGGCGCCGAGGGCGAGGAGCATCGCGGCGACCTCGCCGGCGCCGATGATCAGCCAGCCCTGCAGAATCTTCGAGCGCATCTGTCCGGTGGGCGAGTCGGTGACCACGACCGCGATGACGTCGCCGTCCCGGATGACCGGGGACGCGACGACGAGACGGTGCCGTTCCCACGGCCAGACCTGCGCCGGATCGTGGCTGCGCCAGCCCCTGAGTGCCTCGTTGAACGCGTCGAGGCCTTCGCCCTCGTCCGGCACGTACCAGTCCGTGGGCGCGTTGGCCATGGGTTCTTTGTCGCGGTAGAAGACGCCGGCCCGGATGCCGTACACGCCGCGGTACTTGGCGAGTTCCTGGCGGAGGGTCTCGCGGCGCTCGTCCGTGGGCGCGGAGGCGACCCGGGAGCCGGTCGCGCGGTCAGCGACGAACTGTGCCAGGGACGCGAACCGTGCGGTGTCGTCGATGCGGTCGACGACCACTTTCTGCTGCTCGGCCGCCGCCAGGCTGACGGCGAGCGGGATGCCGAGCGCGAGCAGCACGGCCGCCATCAGGACGATGAGCAGCGGGAGGAGGCGTGTGCGCACCTGAGCCCGCTACGCGGCGGGGGCGACGAGCCGGTAGCCGACGCCGCGCACAGTCTCGATCAGGGCGGGCATGCGCAGCTTGGAGCGCAGGGAGGCGACATGCACCTCCAGGGTGCGGCCGGTCCCTTCCCAGCTGGTGCGCCACACCTCGCTGATGATCTGCTCCCGCCGGAACACCACACCGGGGCGCTGGGCGAGGAGCGCGAGAAGGTCGAACTCCTTGCGGGTCAGTTGGACAACCGAACCGTCCACGCTGACCTGACGGGTGGGCAGTTCGATACGTACGGGACCCAGGTGCAGAGAGGTCTCTGCGGGGGCAGCCGTTTCGTCGGGAACGGTGCGCCGGCTGACAGCATGGATACGGGCGAGCAGTTCACCGGTGTCGTAAGGCTTCACTACATAGTCGTCGGCGCCTAGGTTGAGTCCGTGGATCCGAGAACGTACGTCGGAGCGCGCGGTCACCATGATGACCGGGGTACTGGTGCGCTTACGGATCTTGCCGCACACCTCGTAGCCGTCCTGGTCGGGCAACCCCAGGTCGAGCAGCACCACTCCGAAGCCCGCACCCTCCGGAACAAGCGCCTGGAGCGCCTCCTCGCCGCTGCGGGCATGCGTGACGTCGAAGCCATGGCGCGCGAGGACCGCGGACAGAGCGGCGGCGACATGGTTGTCGTCCTCGACGAGGAGCAGTCGCATCCCGGCCCCCTTCGGTTCATCGGCCATACAGTCTCGGCGCGTAGAGATGGGCACGCACGCGTGCACCATGGAAGTCACGCCGATGCACAAGTACGGCGTCAAGAGGGTTCGGGTCGCGGCGGGTTTCCGTTACCCAGCCGGTACGGACCGGAGGCGACCGTTCACGAGGAGTGTCCGGTTGCTACCAGATCGTTATGCTCAATTTCCCCTCAGATGTAATGACGCTGGTCGTGCGGGGTTACTACTGTCCTCCCCACCCGAGGAGGACGGAGCAAGAGGCCGATGACCGAAGTATCGGTGACCAAGGACGCCGTACCCACGGCTGACGATCTGGTCGTGCTGAAGAACGTCAACAAGCACTTCGGCGCGTTGCACGTGCTCCAGGACATCGACCTGACCATCGCCCGTGGTGAAGTCGTCGTGGTCATCGGACCCTCCGGGTCCGGGAAGTCCACCCTGTGTCGCGCCATCAACCGCCTGGAGACCATCGAGTCGGGAACCATCTCGATCGACGGAAAGCCGCTGCCCGCGGAGGGCAAGGAGCTTGCGCGACTGCGCGCCGACGTCGGCATGGTCTTCCAGTCCTTCAACCTGTTCGCGCACAAGACGGTGCTCGAGAACGTGACGCTGGGCCAGCTCAAGGTCCGCAAGGCGGACAAGAAGGCCGCCGAGGAGAAGGCGCGGGCGCTGCTCGACCGGGTGGGCGTCACTGCCCAGGCGGACAAGTACCCCGCACAGCTCTCGGGCGGCCAGCAGCAGCGTGTAGCGATCGCGCGGGCGCTGGCGATGGACCCCAAGGTCATGCTCTTCGACGAGCCGACCTCGGCCCTCGACCCGGAGATGATCAACGAGGTCCTGGAGGTCATGCAGCAACTGGCGCGGGACGGCATGACCATGATCGTCGTCACGCACGAGATGGGCTTCGCTCGTTCGGCTGCCAACCGTGTCGTTTTCATGGCGGACGGCAAGATCGTCGAAGAGGCTGTGCCGGACCAGTTCTTCAGCAACCCGCGCAGTGACCGTGCCAAGGACTTCCTGTCGAAGATCCTTCACCACTGACGACCTGTGCCACCTGCCATCGACGGTTCGCACATCTTCACCACGCAAAGGATGTTCACCATGAAGCTCCGCAAGGTCACCGCCGCCTCGGCCGCCGTCCTCGCGCTCGCCCTCACCGCCACGGCGTGCGGCTCGGACGACAAGGACAGCGACAGCGCTGACACCGGCTCCTCCGGCGGCGACAAGAAGATCACTGTCGGCATCAAGTTCGACCAGCCCGGCATCGGCCAGAAAACGCCGCAGGGTTATGAGGGCTTCGACGTCGACGTCGCCACGTACGTCGCCAAGGAACTCGGCTACAGCGAGGACCAGATCGAGTGGAAGGAAGCGAAGAGCGCCGACCGCGAGACCATGCTCCAGCGTGGTGACGTCGACTTCATCGCCGCCTCCTACTCGATCAACGACGAGCGCGCTGCGAAGGTCGACTTCGCCGGTCCGTACCTCCTGGCCCACCAGGACGTCCTGATCCGCTCCGACGACAACTCCATCAAGTCGCCGGAGGACCTCAACAGCAAGAAGCTGTGTTCGGTGACGGGCTCGACCTCGGCGCAGAACGTCAAGGACAAGCTCGCCCCCAAGGCCCAGCTGCAGCAGTACCCGACGTACTCGGCCTGCCTGACGGGTGTGCAGAACGGCCAGATCGACGCGCTGACGACGGACGACTCGATCCTCGCCGGTTACGCCTCGCAGGCGAACTTCAAGGGCAAGTTCAAGCTCGGCGGCTTCAAGATGACCAACGAGAACTACGGCATCGGCGTCAAGAAGGGCAGCGACCTCAAGGCAAAGATCAACACCGCTCTCGAGAAGATGGTCGCCGACAAGGCCTGGGACAAGGCCGTGGCGGACAACCTCGGTCCGGCGGGATACAAGAACGAGCCCGCCCCGAAGATCGGCAACATCGTCAAGTGAAGCGGGACCTGACCTGACTGGTGCGCCGTCCTCTGGGGCGGCGCACCAGTCAGGAGGGCCCCTCCCCACACGCGGAAGCGCGGGAGATCGTGTTCGACTTTCTTGAAGGTTACGACCTGTGGGAAGCCTTCTGGACGACGGTGCAGCTGACCGTCCTCTCCGCCGTCGGCTCCCTTATCTGGGGGACGCT
The DNA here is from genome assembly GCF_000716805.1 of Streptomyces yerevanensis. NCBI lineage: Bacteria > Bacillati > Actinomycetota > Actinomycetes > Kitasatosporales > Streptomycetaceae > Streptomyces > Streptomyces yerevanensis. The sequence goes on from NZ_JNWJ01000004.1 coordinate 232,916, forward strand.
GCTGGCCGCCATGCGCGTCGGCCCAGTGCCTCTGATGCGCGGTTTCGGTACCGCCTACGTCAACATCGTGCGGAACATCCCGCTCACCGTGATCATCCTGTTCACCTCACTCGGCCTCAGCAACACGCTGGGCATCAACCTCGGCTCGGACCAGGTCGACACCAGCACCTTCCGGCTCGCCGTGCTCGGTCTGATCGCGTACACCTCGGCGTTCGTGTGTGAGGCCCTGCGGTCCGGCATCAACACGGTGCCCGTCGGTCAGGCCGAGGCGGCACGCGCCATCGGCCTGAACTTCACGCAGGTGTTGACGCTGATCGTGCTGCCCCAGGCGTTCCGTTCGGTCGTCGGTCCGCTGGCGAACGTCCTGATCGCGTTGACCAAGAACACCACGGTGGCCGCCGCGATCGGTGTCGCCGAGGCGGCGCTGCTGATGAAGGAGATGATCGAGAACGAGGCGCAGCTCATCGCGATCTCCGCGGTCTTCGCGTTCGGATTCGTGTGTCTGACGCTGCCGACCGGTCTGATCCTCGGCTGGGTGAGCAAGAAGGTGGCGGTGAAGCGATGAGCTCGGTCCTCTACGACGCCCAGGGCCCGCGGGCCAAGCGGCGGAACATCGTGTTCTCCGTGGTGTTTCTCGCTGCCCTGGCCGCGGTGCTGTGGTGGGTGTACACCAAGCTCGACGAGAACAACCAGCTCGAGTGGGTGCTGTGGAAGCCCTTCTTCACCGGCACCGAAGCTTGGAACACGTACCTCTGGCCGGGTCTGCAGAACACGCTCAAGGCCGCGGCGCTCGCCATGGTCATCGCACTGCCGCTCGGTGCGGTCCTCGGTATCGCCCGGCTGTCCGACCACGTCTGGGTACGCGTCCCGGCCGGCGCCGTGGTGGAGTTCTTCCGCGCCATCCCGGTGCTGGTCCTCATGATTTTCGGCCTCGCGCTGTTCTCCGAGTACACGAACGTCAACGCGGACGACCGTCCGCTGTACGCGGTCGTCACCGGACTGGTTCTCTACAACGCCGCGGTCCTCGCGGAGATCGTCCGGGCCGGCATCCTGTCGCTGCCCAAGGGGCAGTCCGAGGCGGCGATGGCGGTCGGCCTGCGCAAGAACCAGGTCATGCGGTTCATCCTGCTGCCGCAGGCGGTCACCGCCATGCTGCCGGCGATCGTCAGCCAGCTCGTGGTGATCGTGAAGGACACGGCGCTCGGCGGTGCGGTCCTCACCTTCCCGGAGCTGCTCGCGGCTGTCAGCGCGATGATCGGCTACTACGGCAATCCCATCGCCAGTTTCACGATGGTGGCCGTGATCTTCATCGTGATCAACTTCGCTCTCACGTCCTTCGCGAGCTGGCTGGAGGGCCGACTGCGCCGCGGCAAGAAGTCCACTGGAGCGGTGCTCGGGGCGGACGCGGTTGAGGAGCTCAGTGCACCCGGTGAGCACGTGGACGTAACCCACGACGTCGAGAAGGGCCCGTGAACGGCACGCGTACACCGAAGAACTGACGAGATGTGATTAACCGGAGGCAGTGGCATGATCGCCACTGCCTCCGTCACTTGACGCAAACACCGGCAATAGGTTGCATACGTTCTGTGATCGCGCACCCCGCTCCACCTGCAAGTCCCGGTAAGACACTCAGGACACCGCTCCGGGCAGGGGGAGCCGCGCCGTGGATCCGGTGATCATCGTGGGAGCGGGGCCCGTCGGGCTCACCCTCGCCCTGGCGCTGGCGCGTCAGGAGGTCCCGTCCGTCGTCCTCGACGAAAGCCCCGGCAAGGACGAACAGCGGCCCGCACGAACCGTCGTACTTCGCGAGGACACCGCTGCGTTGATGGAGCGGCTCGCGGGATTCCCGATCGCCGAGGCCGGGTTCCGTTGGACCGGGTGGCGGTCGATGCGGCGCAAGCAAGTGATGCAGCAGATCACGTTCGGCGACGACGAGCCCGCGCCACTGCACATCGCCCAGCACGTGCTGACGGCCGCCCTGAGGAACGCGATCACGGGCGAGCGACTGATCAAGGTCGCCGTGGAGAACCGCCTCGACTCGATAGAGCAGGAGGCGACGGGCGTGACGGCGCACACGCGCGGCCCCAAGGGCACGTGGTGGCGCGGCAGTTACCTGATCGGCTGCGACGGTCCGCGCTCGACCGTGCGCAAGCTCCAGGACATCCGCTTTGCGGGACGTACGGCCGTGGAGCGACACGCCGTCGCAGCGCTGCGTACGGAACTTCCGTGGCCTGGTGAGGCGTTGTTGCATCGGATGCCGCCATGGCGGATGTCCGGGCCTTCGGCCGGGGAGGTGACCGGGCGTCCTCTCGCCGACGGTGTGTGGCGGCTGGACTGGCTGCTGCCGCCGGGGAAGGACCTGGTCACGCCCGAGCTGCTGGTGGCGCGCGTCCGGGAGACCCTCGCGGGCTGGAGCGGGGGCTCCACACCTCCGTACGAACTGCTCGACACCGGAGTCCACACCGTCCACCACCGGCTGGCCCGCCGGTGGCGGGTCGGCCGTGTCTTCCTCGCCGGGGACGCCGCGCATCTGCTGGGTGCGCTCGGCGCCCAGGGGCTCGACGAAGGCCTGCGGGACGCCGACAACCTCGCGTGGAAGCTGGCTCTCGCCTGGCACCACGGGCCGCACGAGGCGCTGCTCGACAGCTACCAGGTGGAGCGACGCGCCGTCGTCGCCGCCCGGCTGCGCGCAGCCGACCAGTCGCTGCCGCTGCTGCGCACTGGCGGCGGCCTGCGTTCCGTCGTACCCGGCTCCGCGCGCGGCCACGATGCGCTGCTCACAGACGGTCACCTGGGACGCGGCCCACTGGGCGCGCCGGGGGCGTACGCCGATTCGCCGCTCACACCTCCACTCACCGAGTCGGCGGTCGATGTCGCCACGGAGGTGGGTGCTCCGGTCGTCGATGTGCGGGTGACGGCGGAGGACGGTTCGTTCGTACGACTGCGGGATCGGCTGGGCCGTGGGGCGCTCCTCGTGCTGCTGATCGCGCCGGGTACGGGTGTGTGGGAGCGCAAGCACTGGGTGACAGCCGGGATCATGCCGCGGCTCGCGGCTGCCGTGACCGCGCTGCCGCACCCCGCCGAACTGCTCGTCGCCGAAGCCTATCCGGGCGCCGCCGCGCACACCGTGCTACTGATCCGCCCCGACGGACACCTGGTCACGGCGTTGAGCGGGGTGCGCCCGGCGGATCTGTACCAGGCCGCCGAGGCGACGCTGGGCGGACCACGGGCCACGACCGAGGCCACGGCGGGAACGAGCTGAGCCGCCACTGTCTACGCGATGACACCGGGCCACTTGTCCATACGGTGATCCTGAATTGACCGGCCCGCACCGCCATGGTGTACTCCGGATTGTGACCGACACCTGTGTGCGCCTGTGGCGGAGGGTCCATATGGACCTCGTCCGCTATGCGGGCTGCGTGTGTCGCCCGTCCTGCTGAATTCGCATCCCACTCCCCCGCGCGCGCCACTCATGTTCCGCTGCGCGCCCCCGCGCGAACACTCATCAGGACGGTACCCGTGTCTGTGTCACCCTCTGTCCCCGCTCCCACGCACACCACCCCCACCCAGGCCGACCTGCTCGACTTCGTCCGGCGAACGGCCGCCGACACCGAGCTGATCGCCTCGCTCCCACTCGACCCCGAGGGCCGTACCTGGGTACGCCTCGAAGGCCCCGGCGGCAGTGAGGCCTGGCTCATCGGCTGGCCGCCCGGCACCGGAACCGGCTGGCACGACCACGCCGAGTCGGTCGGGGCCTTCCTCACGGCGTCGGGCGAGCTCAAGGAGAACTCGCTCACGGCCCGACTGCCCACCGACGGCTGGAAGACCCTGGAACTCACCGAGGGGATCGACCAGGAACGACGCCTGTCGGCCGGCAAGGGACGCGCCTTCGGCCGCAACCATGTGCACGAGGTGTTCAACGAGTCCACCGAGGAGCACGCCATCTCCGTCCACGCGTACTACCCGCCGCTGCCCCGGATCCGCCGCTACAGCCGTACCGGCCAGGTCATGCGCCTTGAGCAGGTCGAACACCCGGAGGACTGGCAGTGAGCGCCGAACGACCCGTGGGAATCGACGAGTTGCTCGAGCGCGTCCGCTCCGACCTCGACCGCGTCGAGGCTGCGGACGCCTACCATGCCGCGCAGGCCGGCGAGGCTCTGCTGGTCGACATCCGTTACGCCGCTCTGCGCGACCGAGACGGGCTGATCCCCGGTGCCCTCGTCGTCGAGCGCAACGAACTGGAGTGGCGGCTCGACCCACAGGGCAGCCATCGCGCCCCCGAGGCCACAGGCCACGATCTACGGGTCGTGGTCATCTGCAACGAAGGCTACGCGTCAAGCCTCGCTGCCGCGTCACTGCGGCAGTTGGGGCTTCGCCGGGCTACGGATCTGGTGGGGGGCTTCCAAGCGTGGCGGGCGTCTGGGCTTCCGGTGACGTCTTAGCTGTCGGGACTCCAAGCACCAGTGTCGGAGTTCCAGGCGCATTGGCGCGCGTACGTGGCGCGAGTCGCGTGAATAGCGTACGTATGCGGCTACTTGGGCATATGTAGCGGTGGGGGCCCCTGCATGTAAGGGGCCCCCACCATTGCGTCCCGCTCCTTACTCCTTGGCCGTCGCCGCTGTGACGGGCCGGGGCTTCAGCGCGGCTCGCCCCGGCAGGGCGGTGGCGACGAGGGCCAACAGTCCGGCCACCGCGACCACTCCGACGTACACCAGGGGTGCGACCGCCGGTGCCGCGCTGCCGGTCATGCCGACGCTGAAGGCCGTCAGGACGGCGAGCGCGATACCGCTGCCGAGAGCCGTGGCCAGGAGCAGGACCGACAGCGCCTCGGTGCGCAGCATTCGCAGTACCTGACGGCGGGTGGCTCCGGCGAGGCGGAGCATCGCGAACTCACGGACGCGCTCGGAGACCGACATGGCCAGCGTGTTGACGACGGCGATGGCGGTGAAGGCCAGGACGAGCCCCATGGCGAGGTAGTTGACCTCGGCGTTCGCCTGCTGGCGCTCGGCCTGCAGGGAGTCCGCGGCGTCCGGCGAGAGCACCTGGACGCCGGGGAACTTCCGGACGCCGGCCGCGAGTTCTTTCTGTGAACGGGTGGTGGAGACGAGGACCGTGGCCGCGAGTGGGTTGTCGACGTGGCGGGCGACCAGTTCGTGGGCCATGGTGAGGTCACCGAAGCCCAGGCCTTTGGCGTAGACGGCGGCAACAGTGAGCGTGACGGGTGTGCCGTCGCCGAGAGTGAGCTTGAGCGTGCTGCCGGGCTTCAAGTGGAGCTGGTCCGCGGCCAGTTCGCTGACGGCGACGGTGTCGTTCGTGAGCTTCGCGAGGGAGCCCGCGGTGACGTCTGGGTCCCACGTGCGGGTGAGGCCGGCGGGAGTGACGCCCTGTGCCGCGTACTTGTCGAGGCCGACCCGGACGGTTGTGCGGACGACTTCGGTGGCGACGTCGTCGTTCGTACGCAATTGCTGTGCGACCTGCGCCGGGACGCCGGGGCCCTGCGCGGCAAGCACCCAGTCGGCACGTATGCCCTCGCGGGCCTGGGCGCGGGCGGCATTGCCGAGAGTCGGCTGGACGAAGAGCACGGTGCAGGTCATACCGATGAGGAGGGTGAGCGGCGTGACGACGGAGGCCATGCGGGCGGCGTTGCCCCGGAGGTTGGCCTTGGCGAGCCCGCCGCCCGGACCGGTCAGCCGCAGCGGGCCGCCCAGGATCGCCGCAGCGACCCTCACCAAGAGTGGACCCAACAGCGCCACAGACGTGGAGAGGACCACAACGGCCAGGAACGTCACGGGAGTCGAGGCGGGCTCGGTGCGCAGGACGCTGAGTACGGCGACCAGCACCGTGCCTCCGGCGAGCAGTGCGAGACCTGCGAGGAGGCGCCCCCAAGCGGGTCGGGTGCGCTCGACCCTGGCCTCGGCGAGCGCCTCCGCCGGGCGAATACGGGTGATGCGGCGTGAGGAGATACGGGCCGCCGCCCAGGCGCCGAACAGGGTCGCGGCGACCGCTGCGAACAGCGGGAAGACACTGACCGTGTGCTGAAGCGTGGTCGGGATGGCTCCCATGGCGACGAACCTGCCGTACAGCCAACTACCGAGAGGTAGTCCCATGAGTGCTCCGGCGACTCCGGCGCCCGCGCCGACGAGCAGGGCCTCACGGCCGAGCAGCTTGCGGATCTGCCCCGGTGTGGCGGCGATGGCGCGCAGCAGAGCGAGTTCGCGGTGGCGCTGCTGCACCGAGAGCGCGAAGGTGCCGACGACCACGAGTACGGCGACGAGCAGGGACGTGCCACCCATCGCGCCGCCCATGCTGATCAACTTGGTGCGGGCGGTGGCGGCGTCCAGGAACTCGACAGGGCCGCGCTCGTCGCCCGCGCTGATCTGCGCGGTGGTGCCGTGCAGCACCTTGGCCACGGACGCCTTGAGGGCAACCGGGTCCGTGCCCTGGGCCGGGATCACGCCGAACGCCGTGACCTGCCCGGGGTGCGCGGCGAGACGCCGGGCCTCGGCAGTGGAGAAGAAGAGGGACGTCTGGTGGCGTACGTCGTCGCCGGAGGGCGCCGCGATTCCAGTGATCCGGTACGCGCGCGGGCTCTGGGTGGACTGGACGGTGAGGTGGTCGCCGGGCTTGAGGTCGGCGCGGTCGGCGAGGTAGCGGTCGACGACCAGGTCGCTCTGTGCTCTGGGAGGGGTGCCGGTGGTGAGCTTGTACGGGGTGAGAACCGCGGAGTCCCAGGCGTGGCCGTAGGGAGTCCTGTCCCCGGTGCCCCCGGGTATCAACGGCTGAGCCATGAAGGTCAGTTCGGGGATGACCCTGCCTACGCCGGAAGCTCTGTTCAGTCTTGCGGCGAGATCGTCCGACAGCCACGCCCGCTCGGCTATCGGCTTGGCCTTGTGCTTGGTCTTCGTCTTGCCCTTCTTGTGCTTGACGGTGGTCTGGTGGACGTTCTGGTCGGCGGAGACCACGACCGGGGCGGCGGCATAGCGCTCGGTGCCGATGGTGCCGCGCAGCCCGGTTTCCAGGAGGGTGCCGCAGGCGGTGATGAGGGCGGCCGCACACATCAAGGCGATGAAGGCACCGAGGAAGCCGCCTTTGCGGTCCCGGACGGTCTGCAGGGCGTAGCGCAGCATCATGAGGTCTCAGTTCCTTTTCGGTTGTCAGGCGTGGAGTCGCCCGGGGCATCGATCCCGGAGTCGTCCAAGGCATCGGCCTGGGTGGCTCTCGGCGCATCGGTCTGGGCGGGGAAGGCGAGGAACCGCGTGAGCACCGTGCGCGCGCCGGGCGGGGTGTCGGCCTCGGGGCGCTTGTAGCGGTTGAGGAGAGCGATGTACTCCTCGAAGAACTCGCGGAGTTCGGCGAGCGTCAGCCGGATGGTGCCGCGTGAGTACGGGAACCCGTCGGCCCACGGGTCGTCGGCCGCGTCCCGCTGGAGCTGCTCGAAGAGTTCGAGGTCGGCGGCGTACGCGTGGTGGTTCAACTCGTCCATGACGAGCCGCATTTCGGAGCTCTGGCGGCTGCGGGGCGGGAAGCGGCGGTCGCCGGGGACGGCTCGCCACCAGCGCTCCCGGCCGTGGCCGACGCCTCCCCCTGCCGCCTCGGTCTCCTCGACGAAACCGTAGCGGGCAAGTTCGCGCAGGTGGTAGCTGGTGGCCCCCGTGTTCAGGCCGAGGGCCCGGGCGAGCGTCGCGGACGTGGCGGGGCCGTGCACTGTGAGGTGCTGCAACATTCGCTGCCGCCGGGGTTGTGCGAGAGCTTTGAGGGCAGCGAGGTCGGAGAGCTCGATGGGGGCGGTCGGCTCCGCCGAGGGGCCGGTCGGGGCGGGCCCCTGTTCCGTGGGTTCTGTGGCGCCGGGTTCCTGTGCCATGCATACACAGTCGTCTGTGCACAGGTCTCTGTGCACTACGGCGGCCCAGCGTCTTCAGCGGGGGTTAACCCCACCCCGGGGGCGACGAGTTGGGCCGTGCGCCTCAAGGATCCGGACAAGCATCCGGGTCCTGAACGCGATCGGCGCCCCCGCGCGTCTACCGTGTTCAGGACCCGCGAAGGGTCGGCTGCCGCCGGACAACCAAGGCGCGCCTGGCAGCCAGGTCGGGCCTTGGATCAGAACCCTTCTTCCCTCAACCCCTCCGTGTCCTCGCCTTCTTCCTCCAAAGCCTGCCGAACCACGCGCAGGGCCATGCCCTCGGAGTAGCCCTTGCGAGCGAGCATGCCCGCGAGGCGCCGTAGCCGCTTGTCGCGGTCGAGGCCGCGGGTGGAGCGGAGCTTGCGGGCGACGAGCTCCCGCGCTGTCGCCTCCTCCTGCTCGGAGTCGAGCTGTCCGACGGCCTCGTCGATCAGCGTCGAGTCCACACCCTTGGTCCGCAGCTCCTGTGCCAGCGCCCGCCGGGCCAGGCCCCGGCCGTGGTGCCGGGACTCCACCCAGGCGTCCGCGAAGGCACTGTCGTTGATCAGGCCAACCTCTTCGAAGCGGGACAGCACTTCGTCCGCCACGTCGTCCGGGATCTCGCGCTTGCGCAGCGCGTCCGCGAGTTGCTTTCGCGTGCGCGGGGTCCCGGTGAGCAGACGCAGACAGATTGCCCGCGCCCGCTCAGCCGGGTCCCCTGAAGGCTCCCCCGCCTCGGCCCTCGACGAGGAAGGGGGGCCTCCGTCCTTCGGGCCGCCGGACGACTCCCCGAAGCCGCGCCTACGGCGGCCGCGGGTCCGTCCACCGCGGCCACCGTCCTGATGTGCGCCGTCACTTGGCGCACCGTCACCACGGCCCGGACCGCCGTCCGGCCGACCGTCACCGTCCCGAGCAGCGCCGTACGCCCCCTCGGCGCCCCATGCCCCAGTGCCGTCCAGCCCGTCACCACCGTTCGCCCTGTCGCTGTCTCCGACCGAGCCGACGTCACCTCGGTGGCCCTGCCCCTCCAGGGCACCGGAGTAGACGTACTCGGCCCAGTCGGTTCGTCGCGTCATGGATCAGCTCTTGGGCGCCGCGGCCTTGGACTTGGTGGCCTTGGCCGCCGGAGCGGGCACGGTCTTCACGGCCTCGTTCGGGACGGCCGAGACCGCCGCGTCCGCACCCGGCTCGGCGGTCGGCTCCACCGGCTTCACGCCGACGCCCAGCTTCTCCTTGATCTTCTTCTCGATCTCGTTGGCGAGGTCGGGGTTGTCCTTCAGGAAGTTGCGCGCGTTCTCCTTGCCCTGGCCGAGCTGGTCGCCCTCGTACGTGTACCAGGCGCCGGCCTTGCGGACGAAGCCGTTCTCCACGCCCATGTCGATCAGGCCGCCCTCGCGGCTGATGCCGTGCCCGTAGAGGATGTCGAACTCGGCCTGCTTGAAGGGCGGGGCGACCTTGTTCTTGACGACCTTGACGCGCGTGCGGTTACCGACCGCGTCGGTGCCGTCCTTCAGCGTCTCGATGCGGCGGATGTCGAGCCGTACGGAGGCGTAGAACTTCAGCGCCCGGCCACCGGTCGTGGTCTCCGGGGAGCCGAACATCACGCCGATCTTCTCGCGCAGCTGGTTGATGAAGATCGCGGTGGTCTTGGACTGGTTGAGTGCGCTGGTGATCTTCCGGAGGGCCTGGCTCATCAGGCGGGCCTGCAGACCCACGTGCGAGTCGCCCATCTCGCCCTCGATCTCCGCGCGCGGCACCAGGGCGGCGACGGAGTCGATGACGATGAGGTCGAGGGCGCCGGAGCGAACCAGCATGTCCACGATTTCCAGGGCCTGCTCGCCGTTGTCCGGCTGGGACAGGATCAGGTTGTCGATGTCGACGCCGAGCTTCTTCGCGTACTCGGGGTCGAGGGCGTGCTCCGCGTCGATGAAGGCCACCTGGCCGCCGGCCTTCTGCGCGTTCGCCACCGCGTGCAGCGTCAGGGTCGTCTTGCCGGAGGACTCCGGTCCGTACACCTCCACCACTCGGCCGCGCGGGATGCCGCCGACGCCGAGCGCGACGTCGAGTGCGGTCGACCCGGTGGGGATGACCTCGATGGGCTCGTTCGGCCGCTCGCCCATGCGCATCACTGCGCCCTTGCCGAACTGCCGTTCAATCTGTGCGAGCGCGGCGTCTAGCGCCTTCTCGCGGTCGGTTCCTGCCATGGGTTCCACCCGATTTGCTTGAGTCGATCGCTTCACGTCAAAGACGCTAACGCCTGCCACTGACAATGCGCCCCGACGCCCGTCCTGCCTGTGGATAACTCGGGCACTTCCCCGCGAAATCGCCGTCGAGAGCCCAGCCGGAGATTCCATAAGAATGGATGTTCGATTTTAGTGTCAAGCGCACCACACGCCTCAACCGCGACTCGTTGGGCGGTGCGGTCTGCGTGGATGAGCTACGAGGGGTCCCGCACCGCTTCCTCCTCCGTGACCGGCCGTGTCCTGCCCTGCCCGCGCAACATGTCTCGCACGCGCGCGAGGAGAGCGCCCGAGCCCCGCCTGCGGTGCCCGTGCACCCGAGGATCGTCGGTGACGTCGTACCGCTTCACGTACGCCCCCAGGAACGCCTGCAGCGTGGCGACCGCGGGGATGGCGATCAGCGTGCCGACGGCGCCGAGCAGTGCGGTGCCCGCGATGACCGATCCGAAGGCGACCGCCGGGTGGACGTCCACGGTCCTGGCGGTCAGTTTGGGCTGCAGCAGGTAGTTCTCGAACTGCTGGTAGATCACGACGAAGATCAGCACCCACAGCGCGTACCAGGGATTGACCGTGAAGGCGATCAGCATGGGCAGGGCGCCGGCGAGATATGTGCCGATCGTGGGGATGAACTGCGAGACCAGGCCCACCCAGACGGCGAGCACGGGCGCGTAGTCCACGCCGAGGAACTCCAGCAGGATGTAGTGCGCTATGCCCGAGATCAGTGCCATCAGGCCGCGCGAGTAGATGTATCCCCCGGTCTTGTTGACGGCGATCTCCCACGCGCGCAGCACCTCGGTCTGGCGGGCGGGCGGCAGTACTGAGCAGATGGCCCGCCGCAGCCGCGGGCCGTCGGCGGCGAAGTAGAACGAGAACAGCGTGATCGTCAGGAGCTGGAAGAGACCGCCCACCACCTGCGCGGACACGTCCAGGACACCGCCCGCGCTGTTCTGCACGTATCTCTGGAGCCAGTCGGAGCGGAGCAGGCTGTCCTGGATGTCGACGCGGTTTAGCTCCGTGTGGAAGGTCGTGTTGATCCAGCTGATCACCGAGTCGACGTACTTCGGGAAGTCCTCGACGATGTCGATGATCTGTCCGGCGAGCATCGAGCCGAGCAGGGTGACGAAGCCCGCACCCGCGATCATCACTGCGAAGAACACGAGCGCGGTGGCCAGTCCTCTGCGCATGCCGTACGCGGCCATCCAGCTCACCGCGGGTTCGATGGCGAGCGCCAGGAAGAACGCGATCAGGATGTTGATCAGCAGCCCGGTCAGCTGGTGGAAGGCCCAACTGCCCAGCTGGAAGCAGGCGATGAGGGCAAGAGCGAGCACCATGGCGCGCGGCAGCCAGCGTGGCATGCGGGCGCGCCCCGTCGGGTCTTCGGTGGCGGGCCGCGTGGGCGGCGTCGTGCCGAGCGGGGGTGCCTGCTGTCCGACCTGGGCGGTCTCATCTGTCGATGCCACCGTGCAAGTCTCGCCTACACCACCGACAATCGGTCCCGGTCTCTCGGCTCTTCGTGGTCGGTCAGCGCTTTTCGTACGGAACGTTCATGGCCGTGCACACCGCGCGCCACACGTCCTTCGCCTCCCAGCCCGCGTCCAGCGCCTGGTGCACGGTGCGTCCGCCGAGCTCCGTCATCACGTGATCGCGCGCGAAGGTGTCGGCGTACCCCTTGCCGAAGTGATCCGCCATCCGCTGCCAGAAGACCGTCAACCGCATGACTCCAGTATCCCGCCCCTGAGGGTGGGGCCGGGCCGGGACCGCTTGTCGAGAACGCTTTCCGCCCTACGGTCGGACCATGGCCGAAACTGGAGCATCCCCACTCCCCCCGAAGCCCCCGGCGCACTCCCCGCTCGCCCGCGCCGAGCACTTCATCTGGCTCACCGCGCGTGTGCTGGAGCAGCGGCGTTTCGCGTACCACTTCCTCGGTGGCGGTGCCGACGCGGTGGAGACCGCGCTGGCCGCGTACCGCAATGAGGACGAGGGGTACGGCCACGCGCTCGAGCCCGACCTTCGTGGCCCGGTCAGCCAGCCCCTGCACACGGGGCACGCGCTGCGCGTCCTGGACTCGATCGGGCGGTGCGGTGGGCAGCGGGTGGAGCGTGTGTGCCGTTATCTGACCGCCGTGTCGACGCAGGACGGCGCGCTGCCGGCGATCCGTCCCAGCCAGCGCGGCTATCCGGCAGCCCCCTTCATGCCGATCGTGGACGATCCGCCCAGTGAACTCCTCGCCACAGGACCCGTCGTGGGCCTGCTGCACCGTAACGAGGTGTGGCATGCCTGGCTGTTCAGGGCCACCGATTTCTGCTGGCAGGCGGTGGAGTCCCTGGAGGAGTCGCATCCGTACGAGATCGAGGCGGCCGTGGCCTTCCTGGACTCCGCTCCCGATCGCTCGCGCGCGGAGGCGGCCGCCGACCGGCTCGGCCGTCTGGTGCGTGAGCACCGGCTGGCGGCGCTGGCCCCGGAGCGGTCTGAGGAGTTTCCGGTGGCGCCCGGTTACGCGCCGGGCGAGCACCACTTCGCGCACGACTACGCGAAGACGCCGGACTCGCTCGCGCGCGCGTGGTTCACCGACGAGGAGATGGCGCGCTCGCTGGACTTCTTGGCCAACGAGCAGCAGGAGGACGGCGGTTGGCCGATCCGTTGGCGTCAGTGGGCGCCGGGCACCGCCCTGGAGGCGCGTCCGATCGTCACGATCGAGGCGCTGCGCACTCTACGGGCGTACGGACGCCCCGTCGGCTGACGTACCCGGGGCGAGGGCTTCCAGGGCGGTGCGACGTAAATCGGCCGCCACGCGCGCGTGCTGCCCTCTGCGTCAGCCCGTCATCGCCCGCGCCCCTGCCGTCACCACCACGGCCGCCGCGACGACGAGCAGGAAGGGAGCCCGCAGTAGCAGCGCCACGGCGGCTGCCGCGAGTCCTGCGGCCTTCGCGTCCAGGACCGGGACCCGGCCGTCGGCGAAGGTCTGCTGGGCCGTGAGGGCGGCCAGCAGAGCGACGGGCAGCAGGGCGGCCAGCCGTTTGACGAGCGGCCGTTCCAGGACGCCCGCGGGGACGAGGAGACCGATGAGCTTGACGGCGTAGCAGCCGACGGCGGTCACGCCGATCGCGATCCAGATGTTCAACGGTCTTCCCCTGATGTGTCGTTGGCGGGCTCCGCAGCGGTCCTACGTCCCCTGCGGCGGCCCTCCGCCCACAGGACGGCCGGGGCGGCGAGCGCGGCCACCAGGACGGGCACACCGGCAGGCAGTACGGGCAGGAGTCCGAGGCCGAGGACGACCGCGAGGCCCGCGACGGTCTGCTCCGTGGCGGTCTTGAGCATCGGCGCGAGCAGGGCCAGGAAGACGGCGGGCCCGGCGGCGTCCAGACCCCATGCGTCGGTGTCGCCAATGGCTTCGGCCCCCAGTGCGCCGAGCAGCGTGGTGAGATTCCACAGCACGTAGAGGGTCAGCCCTGTGACGGTGAAGCCGATCCGCACACTGCGTCGCGTGGGTTGAGCGAGCGCCACGGCCGCGGTCTCGTCGATGACCCACTGGGCGGCGAACGGCCGCACCGCGCGCGGGAGCGCCAACAACTGTGAAAGACGCAGTCCGTAGAAGGCGTTGCGTACCCCCAGGAAGAATGCGCCCGCCGCGGCGGTGAACGGGTTTCCTCCGGCCGCGAGCGCCCCCACGAGGGTGAACTGCGAGGCACCGGTGAACACCAGGAGGCTGAGCGCGCAGGTCTGCAACAGAGTGAGGCCGCTTCCCGCCGAGGTCACCCCGAAGGCGAAACCGGACAGTCCGACGGCGACCCCGACTCCGAGGGCATCTCGTACGACGGCGGCGTCGGGTTTTCCGCCGTCTTCACCACGTGTGTCCGCGAGAGCTGTCTGTTCTGCCACGCCTCGGACGGTAGAAGGAGCCTCTCCTGTGGGTCTTGTACGTTCTTGCGCTCGCGCTGGTACGCCCCCGGCGGAACGCCCACGATCCGGGTGAAGTGGCGGTTGAGGTGCGGCTGGTCGGTGAAGCCCACGGCGTGGGCGGCTTCGGCGGGTGCGGTGCCGGCGTCGAGGAGGTGGCGTACTCGGCGTACGCGGGCGTCGGTCAGCCAGGTGTGGGGAGGCATGCCATAGGTGTCCCGGAAGGCCCGCAGCAGCGAGAAGGGGCTGGTGCCGAGGTCGGTGGCGAGCCGTTCCAGGCTGGGCGGCTCGGTCATCCTCTCCTCGAGGACGGCACGCGCGCGTGCCGCGATTCGGGCGCCCGCCGTGCGCGGGGGACGCTGCGGGAGCGGCCCGCCGTTCAGTCGCAGCAGCCGGGTCACGGCGACCCTCAGCAGGGTGTCGGCGGCGAGTGCGTTGCCCTCGTCGGCGGCGCGGAGCACTTGGTGGACCAGGCGTACGGCGTAGGGATCGTCGAGCACCGGGGTGGTGAATCCGGGGGTGCCGCGGATCACGGTGGTTTCGGCGGCGATCTCGGCCACCAAGTCGGGGGACGGGTAGACCGCCCCGTACCGCCAGCCCTCGGGACCGCCCGCGCGACCGGTGTGCGGGGTGTCGGGGTTGACCAGAGCCAGGGAGCCGGGTCCTGCGTACTGGTCCGCGCCGCCGTGGTGGAAGACCTCGATGCCGTCGGCGATGGCGGCGATGACGAAGTTCTCGTGGGTGTGCCGGACGAAGGTCTTCCGGATGTACCGGGCCCGAAGCAGGTCGACACCGGGCAGTTCGGCGTACCGCCAGTGCCGCGCTCGCTCCCCCGAACCTGCCATGTGCCCATTCTGCGTCAGGTCGCTCCGCCGGGTTCGGCGGGCTTCGGGCGGCATGGGCACGGGTGTCGCCAGGACGCAGCCCGCGCGCCGCCCCCGTCACAGCCCGTGCCTCTGGCCCAGGCGCCTCGTGCCGACCCCCACCGGCCTCATGCCACCCCTTCCACGAGACTGTTTTCGCAGGTCAGACCCATTGTCAGTGGCGGGGTGCAGGATGGGGGCATGGTCAGGTCTGCACACGGTGCCCTCGACGGCTTCTCGCCCGCGACCCGCGGCTGGTTCGCGGGGGCCTTTGCCGCGCCCACCGACGCCCAGGCCGGGGCGTGGCGGGCCATCGAGGAGGGCTCGGACGTGCTCGTGGTCGCGCCTACCGGCTCCGGCAAGACGCTGGCCGCGTTCCTCGCCGCGCTCGACCAGCTGGCCTCGACGCCACCGCCGGCCGACCCCAAGAAACGCTGCCGGGTGCTGTACGTATCGCCGCTCAAGGCCCTCGCGGTCGACGTCGAGCGGAATCTGCGCAGCCCGCTGACCGGCATCAAGCAGGAAGCGGTGCGCCGCGGACTGCCCGAGCCCGAGGTGAAGGTCGGCATCCGTTCCGGCGACACCCCGGCCGCCGAGCGCCGCGCGCTGGCCACGCGCCCGCCGGACATCCTGATCACGACTCCGGAGTCGCTGTTCCTGATGCTCACATCGGCCACGCGCGAGGCGCTGACCGGTATCGAGACGGTGATCCTGGACGAGGTGCACGCGGTCGCGGGCACCAAGCGCGGCGCCCATCTCGCCCTGACCCTGGAGCGGCTCGACGAGCTGCTGCCGAAGCCTGCTCGTCGCATCGGCCTGTCCGCCACCGTCCGTCCGGTGGACGAGGTCGCCCGCTACCTCTCGCCCCGCCGCAAGGTGGAGATCGTTCAGCCACCGTCCGGCAAGGAATTCGACCTCTCCGTAGTCGTGCCCGTCGAGGATCTGGCCGAGCTGGGCGGCTCCCCGGTAGCCGACTCCGACGAGGGTGCCGAACGCCCGTCGATCTGGCCGCATGTCGAGGAGCGGATCGCCGATCTCGTCCAGGCACACCGCTCGACGATCGTGTTCGCGAACTCCCGGCGGCTCGCGGAGCGGCTCTGCAACCGGCTCAATGAGATCGCGTATGAGAGGGCGACGGGCGAGCCTCTGGAGGAGCACCATGCCCCGGCCGAGCTGATGGGTGGCTCGGGCGCGGCCCAGGGCGCCCCGCCGGTCATCGCGCGCGCCCACCACGGCTCGGTCTCCAAGGAGCAGCGCGCGCTGGTCGAGGAGGACCTGAAGGCCGGTCGTCTGCCCGCGGTGGTCGCCACCTCCAGTCTCGAACTCGGCATCGACATGGGCGCGGTGGACCTCGTCGTACAGGTCGAGTCCCCGCCGTCGGTGGCCTCCGGGCTGCAGCGCGTGGGCCGCGCGGGGCACCAGGTCGGGGCGGTCTCCACCGGTGTCGTCTTCCCCAAGTACCGAGGGGACCTCGTCCAGGCCGCGGTGGTCACCGAGCGGATGCGCACCGGCTCCATCGAGTCGCTCCGCGTCCCCGCCAACCCCCTGGACGTGCTGGCCCAGCAGCTGGTCGCCATGACCGCCCTCGACACCTGGCAGGTCGACGACCTGCTCGCGACGGTCCGCCGGGCCGCGCCCTTCGCGTCGCTTCCGGAGTCCGCGTTCACGGCGGTGCTCGACATGCTCGCGGGCCGCTATCCGTCCGACGCCTTCGCGGAGTTGCGGCCACGCGTCGTCTGGGACCGTGTTGCCGGGACGGTCACCGGGCGCCCCGGCGCGCAGCGCCTCGCCGTCACCTCCGGGGGCACGATTCCGGACCGCGGCCTCTTCGGGGTGTTCCTCGCGGGCGCCGACCCCAAGAAGGGCGGAGGCCGGGTCGGCGAGCTCGACGAGGAGATGGTCTACGAATCCCGAGTCGGCGATGTCTTCACGCTCGGCACCAGCTCCTGGCGTATCGAGGACATCACGCGCGACCGCGTCCTCGTCTCGCCCGCGCCCGGTGTGCCGGGCAGGCTGCCGTTCTGGAAGGGCGACCAGCTGGGCCGTCCGCTCGAACTGGGCCGCGCGGTGGGCGCGTTCCTCCGCGAGGTCGGCTCCCTGCCCAAGGACGACGCCCGGCTCCGGCTCCTCGCCGCCGGCCTCGACACCTGGGCCGCCGACAACGTCCTGTCCTATCTGGCCGAACAGCGCGAGGCCTGCGGCCACATCCCCGACGACCGCACCATCGTCGTCGAGCGGTTCCGCGACGAGCTGGGCGACTGGCGAGTCGTCGTGCACTCCCCCTTCGGTGCCCAGGTCCACGCTCCGTGGGCCCTCGCCCTTGGCACCCGCCTCTCCGAGCGGTACGGCATGGAGGCGCAGGTCATGCACGCCGACGACGGCATCGTGCTGCGCCTCCCGGACGCCGACCTGCTGGGCCTGGACCTGCTCGACCAGGAGCCCGTGAAGCGGGGCACGGAGTACGACTCGGAGCAGGCCCCCGTGGGCGCGGCGGACGTCGCCTTCGACAAGGGCGAGGTCAACCAGATCGTCACCGACCAGGTCGGCGGCTCCGCCCTGTTCGCGTCCCGCTTCCGCGAGTGCGCCGCCCGCGCCCTGCTGCTGCCGCGCCGCAACCCCGGCAAGCGCACCCCGCTGTGGCAGCAGCGCCAGCGCGCCGCCCAACTGCTCCAGGTGGCCAGCGAGTTCGGCTCCTTCCCGATCGTCCTGGAGGCGGTCCGCGAGTGCCTCCAGGACGTCTTCGACGTCCCTGGCCTCGCGGAACTGATGGGCGACATCGAGTCCCGCAAGGTGCGGCTCGTCGAGGTCACGACACCGGAGCCGTCACCGTTCGCGCGGTCACTGCTGTTCGGATACGTCGCGCAGTTCCTGTACGAGGGCGACTCCCCGCTCGCCGAGCGACGCGCCGCCGCCCTGTCGCTGGACTCGCGGCTCCTCGCCGAACTCCTCGGCCAGGCCGAGCTGCGCGAGCTCCTGGACGCCGACGTCCTGAGCGAGCTGGAGCGCGAACTCCAGTGGCTTACCGAGGACCGCCGTGCCAAGGACATCGAGAGCGTCGCGGATCTGCTGCGCCTGCTCGGCCCCCTCACGGACGCGGAACTGACCGAGCGCGGCGCCGAACCGGAGTGGGCCCCGGAGCTGGCCGCGTCCCGCCGCGCCATCCGGGTCCGGATCGCCGGGGCCGACCACTGGGCGGCGATCGAGGACGCGGGCCGACTGCGTGACGCGCTCGGCACGGCGCTGCCCGTCGGCGTCCCGGAGGCCTTCACCGAACCGGTCAAGGACCCGCTCGGCGACCTCCTCGCGCGGTACGCGCGCACCCACGGCCCGTTCACCTCGACCGCGGCGGCGGCACGCTTCGGCCTCGGTACGGCGGTCACCGAGGGCGCCCTGCAGAGGCTCGCCGCGGGCGGCCGTGTCGTACAAGGAGAGTTCCACCCGGCGGGGATCGGCCAGGAATGGTGCGACGCGACGGTGCTGCGTCGGCTGCGGCGCCGTTCGCTCGCGGCGCTGCGGCAGGAACTGGAGCCGGTGCCACCCGCCGCGCTCGCCCAGTTCCTGCCGCAGTGGCAGCACCTGGGCAGCGGGCACGGACTGCGCGGCATCGACGGACTCGTGCGCGCCGTCGAGCAGTTGCAGGGCGCCTCGGTGCCCGCATCCGCGCTCGAGAAGCTTGTCCTGCCGTCCCGGGTCGCGAACTACGCTCCGGCGATGCTCGACGAGCTGACCGCCGCCGGCGAGGTGGTATGGGCCGGAGCGGGCGCACTGCCCGGCAAGGACGGCTGGGTGTCCCTGTATCTGGCGGACGCGGCCCCCCTGCTGCTGCCGCCCCCGCACCCTCTGGAGCTGACCGCGCTCCACCAGTCGGTCCTGGACACCCTCTCGGGAGGCTACGGCCTCTTCTTCCGTCAGATCGCCGACCAGATCCGCGCCACCACGCACCCCGACGCCACAGACCCCCAACTCGCCGACGCCCTTTGGGATCTGGCCTGGTCGGGTCGGCTGACGAACGACACACTCGGCCCGATGCGCTCCCTCCTGGGATCGGGCCGCACCGCGGGTTCCACCGCCCATCGTGCGAAGCGCACGGTGCCGCGCGGACGGTACGGCAGCCTGACGGCCGCGGCGCGCCCCGCCTCCCGTACCGGCCCTCCCACCGTCGCGGGCCGCTGGTCGCTGCTCCCCGACCGCGAGGCCGACCCCACCGTGCGCGCCCATGCCCTGGCCCGCACGCTGCTCGACCGGCACGGCGTGGTCACCCGGGGCGCGGTCGCCGCGGAAGGGGTCGAGGGCGGCTTCTCGGCGACGTACCGTATTTTGTCCGCCTTCGAAGACAGCGGACAGGCACGCCGCGGCTATGTGGTGGAGGGGCTCGGTGCCGCACAGTTCGCGATGGACGGCGCGGTGGACCGGCTGCGCGCGGCGGCCAACGCGCGTGAGCGAGACGAGCCCCTGCCAGAGCCGGAGTTCCCGGGCGCGCCCGGATTCTTGGGCACCACCACCGGCTTCCCGGCCCCCTACGCCGATGCCCCCTCGGACACCGGCTTCCCCGGCAGCCCTGTATCCCGCCCCCGCCCGGGCAACGCCACCCGTGCCATCGTCCTGGCTGCCGCCGACCCGGCGAACGCGTATGGCGCGGCCCTCCCCTGGCCCGACCCCCCGGCCGGAGCGGGCCACAAGCCCGGCCGCAAGGCGGGTTCCCTGGTCGTACTGGTCGACGGCGAGCTGACCCTTTACATGGAGCGCGGCGGCAAGACCCTCCTGGCCTGGCCCTCCACCTCGGACGACACACCGCTGAACGACCCACGTCTGCGCATAGCCGCCGAGGCCCTCTCCGCAGCCGCCCGCGCGGGCTCCCTCGGCACGGTCACGGTGGAGCGTGTGAACGGCGCCTCGGCCCTGACGTCGCCCTTCGGCACGCTCCTGGAAGGAGCTGGTTTCCACGCGACGCCGCGGGGCCTACGCCTCCGCGCATAGGCCCACTCCGCCCGGCCCGGACACACGCACCTGCGGACCGAATGAGGCTCCGGGCCCCAGACCAGGTCGGCCTCGTCGTCACCGCTCCCCCTCCCAGCCGACCAGCCGACCCTCCCGCCCTCAGCCGCACAACCCGCCAGCAGCCTCCCCGCATCCCGACCAAGGCGCCCCCGCCCACCCCATGCCACCCTGGACCCCATGCCCGAAGGAGACACCGTCTGGCAGACCGCCCGGCGCCTGCACACCGCCCTCGCGGGCCGCGTGCTCACCCGCTCCGACCTTCGGGTGCCCAAGTACGCCACGGCCGACCTCACCGGACGCACCGTCCTGGACGTCACCCCACGCGGAAAGCACCTGCTCACCCGTATCGAGGGCGGGCTGACGTTGCACACGCACCTGCGAATGGACGGCTCCTGGAGGGTGTACGCACCCGGCGAGCGCTGGAGCGGCGGCCCCGGTCACCAGATCCGTGTGATCCTCGGCACCGCAGAGCACACAGCCGTCGGCTACCGGCTCCCCGTACTGGAACTGCTCCGCAGCACCGACGAACACCGGGCCGTGGGCCACCTCGGCCCCGACCTCCTGGGCCCGGACTGGAACCCCGACAAGGCCCTGGAGAACCTCCTGCGCGACCCAGCCCGCCCGCTCGGCGAAGCCCTCCTGGACCAGCGCAACCTCGCCGGAATCGGCAACATCTACAAGTGCGAGCTCTGCTTCCTGCTCGGGGCCACCCCCTGGCTGCCCGTAGGCGACCTCCCCGCCGAACGCGCCGCCCAGCTGCCCGCCCTCGCCAAGAAACTCCTGGAAGCCAATCGCGACCGCCCCGCCCGCAGCACCACGGGCCGCCGCGACCAGAACCTCTACGTGTACGGCCGCGCACCCCGCCCCTGCCTGCGCTGCCGCACCTCGATCCGTGCGGCGAACCAGGGCGACGGCTCCCGAGAGCGTCCCACGTACTGGTGTCCGACATGCCAGTCGGGCCCGGTCCCGGGAGCGAAGCCCTCCCCGTCACGTAGATCCCCATCCCGCACGACCCCACCACCCACGCCCCCATCCCGTACAACTAATTGACGATCCGTCAGAAACTCTCGTACGGTCCTTGCATGCCCGTCACGGCGTACGACCTCACCGGACGCACCGCTTTTGTCACCGGCGCCGCAAGTGGCATCGGCCGCGCCTGTGCCCTGCTGCTCGCGGAGGCGGGAGCCGTCGTCCACTGCGCGGACCGCGATGACCGAGGCCTCGACGAGACGGCGGACCTGATCAAGGACAAGGGCGGCGTGGCCCACACATACGCCCTCGACGTCACCGACCGCGCCCTGCTCGGCCAGGCGGTCGCGGCCTGTGAACGCCTCGATGTGATGGCCGCCGTCGCCGGGATCATGCACAGCAGCCCGGTCCTGGAGACTCGCGAGGAGGACCTCGACCGAGTACTCGGCGTCAACTTCAAGGGCGTGCTGTACGCGTGCCAGGAGGCGGCCCACGCCATGATCGCGTCCGGGATACGCGGCAGCATCGTCACCATGGCCTCGGGCGCTGTCGACACCGGAGGCCCCGGGCTGCTCTGCTACGGGGCGGCGAAGGCGGCAGTCGTCCAGTTGACGAAGACCCTGGCGACCGAGATGGGGCCGCACGGCATCCGCGTCAACGCGGTCGCGCCGGGCTGGATCCGTACACCCATGACGGACCGCAACGACGACGAGACCCAGGCGCGGACCGAGGCGTTCATGGCCCGGATGTCACCGCTGGGCCGGGTCGGCGAGCCGGAGGACATCGCGCACGCGGTCCTGTATCTCGCCTGCGACGCCTCGGCCTTCACGACGGGCCAGATCCTCCGCCCGAACGGAGGCGTGGCCATGCCTTGGTAGCACCAGCGCCGGGCCTACTCCTCAAAGCGCAACCGAAGCCTCTCGTCAGCCTTGGCCCGGTCCTTCGGCACACAGTGCACCGGAAGCAGACTCAACCCCCACCCACCGGCCACGGCCATTCCCTCCCACGCCCCGGCATCCGATGCAAACGCCCATCGCCCCGCTCCCCACCACCACAGCGCCCCGCCCCCCAGAGCCAGCCCCCACCGCCCTATTCGCACCGCCCGGCCCGCCATGGCGTCACCTCCAACCCGCCAACCGACGCTAGACAGCGACCGTCACCCACCGGCAGGGCGCATCAATTCTCACGAGGCACACCCGGCGCGCCACCACACCAAAGGCACCGTCGCTCCGCTTCGGGCGCCTACGACCCCTCCACCATCGCCGCCTCAGGACACACCGGCAAACGGTGCAAAAGTGATGAAATCGAAACACGAATGCTCCGGCAGCCGCCCTTCGGAACGCAAGAAGCCCCAGCAGCCACCCTCCAGCAACGCAAAAACCCCGACCGCACCCCTCCAGGTCTCCCCGGAGAGGCCCCGATCGGGGCCCTCACACAGTTCTCAGCTCATGTGGGCGAACTCACGACCGACCACAAGCCCGCAACCGTCAGGCGGCGACTACGTCGACCGCCTCGGCCGGCGCCTTGATCGTCACTCGTTCCGGTGGCACACCGGTCACTGACACGGAATTGAGCCTCGGGCGTACTGGCGTGGGCACAGGCTCAGTGACCGCTGCCGACCGGGCCAGCTCGGCGAGGGCAAGCTCATCACTCACTTCTCGCATGAGCTCGGACATCCGTACGTCCAGCGCGTCGCAAATCGCGGAGAGCAGCTCGGAGGAAGCCTCCTTCTGCCCCCGCTCCACCTCGGAGAGATAGCCGAGTGAAACTCGGGCGGACGAGGAGACTTCGCGCAGAGTACGGCCCTGGCGCTGGCGCTGCCGACGCAGCACGTCACCAAGCAGGCGACGGAGCAGAATCATCGGTGGCTCCCTCCTCGGGCCGTGTAGCCGCATCCTTCTCGCCCCACCGTACCGCCTTGCGCGGCGGCCGTGCGGGGAGCGATGTCGTGTTCACTCAGGGCTGCAAACATCAATTCCCCCCGTTCTGTTCCGTATCCTGTGCCCGCTCATTTCCCATGTGTTCGTGCTCGAGCTCCTCCAGGAGAAGCCCGAGCACGCTCCGTACACTCTCCATACGGATTTCCGTCCGGCCGCCGTTCAACCGCAGCGCCGCCACTTTCCCGCCACCAAAACCGCTGCCGATCTCCGTGGAAGGACCGTCGACGGCAATGAAAACCGTGCCGACCGGCTGCCCGTCCTGGCTTTCGGGTCCCGCGACACCGGTGGTCGCGATGCCCCAGTCCGCGCCGAGCACCTTGCGCACACCGGCCGCCATCTGTGCCGCGACCTGCGGATCCACCGCCCCACGCTGTTCCAGCAGGGTGGCGTCGACGCCGAGTACATCCCGCTTCACCTCGGTGGCGTACGAGGTCACGGAGCCGCGGAAGGCCTTGGAGGCCCCTGGCGCCGCGGTGATCGCCGCTGCCACCAGACCACCCGTCAGCGACTCGGCGACAGCCAGCGTCTCACCCTTCACTGTCAGTAGTCTCAGCACTTCAGCAGCTTGGGAAGCCATTATTCCGCCTCCTTTGCCGCGGCTTTCCGCTCGTCGAGACCCTGGCGTCGCAGCACAATGGCTTGTCTCACATAGTCGAGCCCGGTCACCACGGTCAGGGCGACCGCCACAGCCATCACCCAGAACCTCAGGGTGGCCAATGGCCCCGTCAGCACCAGGACGTACATCCCGACCGCCGTGCCCTGGGCGAGCGTCTTCATCTTGCCGCCGCGGCTCGCCGGAATGACGCCGTAGCGGATAACCAGGAAACGCAGCAGGGTAATTCCGAGTTCCCGCCCGAGGATGACACCCGTCACCCACCACGGCAGATCGCCGAGCGAGGACAGACAGATCAGCGCGGCCCCCATGATCGCCTTGTCGGCGATCGGGTCGGCGATCTTCCCGAAGTCGGTGACGAGGTTGTACGTACGCGCCAGGTGACCGTCGAAGATGTCGGTGATCATGGCAACCGCGAAGGCGGCCCAGGCCCAGGCCCGCCAGACCGGGTCGTATCCGCCGTCGGCCAGCATCAGCGCGACGAAGCCCGGCACGAGCACGAGACGGAGCATGGTCAGAAGGTTCGCGACATTCCAGACGCTGGCCTGATTGACGGCCACGGCGCTCAGCTTCCCGCCGCGCGACGACTTCGAGCCCTGAGCACCGGAAGCGCCCGTACCGGTAGCGCCGGCGGCAGCACCACGCGTGCCCGGCGCGCCGGGGCCGCCCGCCGCGGATGCCGGGACTCCCGTCATCTGGCAGCCTCCTCAGGACCTGCGAGCGAGCCCAGGAGCGGCTCGGCCACCAGGTCGACGCCTTCCGTACCGACCACCTTCGCCTCGACCATACGACCGACCGTCAGGCCTTCGCCGCTCGTGAACAGCACCTGGCCGTCGGTCTCCGGCGCCTGGTGCGCCGCACGGCCGGTCGCACCCTCGGCGGCGTCGAGCGACTCGACGAGCACCTCCACACTCTCGCCGAGGCGCTCCTCGGCCCGCTGCGAGACCAGCTCCTCCGCGAGCCGCGAGATGCGGGCAAGCCGCTCGGCGACGACGTCCTCGTCCAGCTTGTTCTCGTACGTCGCCGCCTCCGTGCCCTCCTCGTCGGAGTACCCGAAGACGCCGATCGCGTCCAGCCGCGCGCCGTTCAGGAACCGCTCCAGCTCGGCCAGGTCGTCCGCGCTCTCGCCGGGGAAGCCCACGATGAAGTTGGACCGCACGCCCGCCTGCGGGGCCTTGGCGCGGATCGTGTCGAGCAGCTCCAGGAACCGGTCGGTGTCTCCGAAGCGCCGCATCGCGCGCAGCACACCGGGAGCGGAGTGCTGGAAGGACAGGTCGAAGTAGGGCGCGATCTTCGGCGTCGAGGTCAGTACGTCGATGAGCCCGGGCCGCATCTCGGCGGGCTGCAGATAGCTGACCCGCACCCGCTCGATCCCGTCGACATCGGCGAGCTCGGGCAGCAGCGTCTCCAGGAGCCTGATGTCGCCCAGGTCCTTGCCGTACGAAGTGTTGTTCTCGGAGACCAGCATGATCTCCTTGACACCTTGCTCGGCCAGCCAGCGCGTCTCGCCCAGGACGTCGGACGGCCGCCGCGAGATGAAGGAGCCTCGGAAGGACGGGATGGCGCAGAAGGAGCAGCGCCGGTCGCAGCCGGAGGCCAGCTTCACCGAGGCGACCGGAGAGCCGTCGAGACGGCGCCGCAGGGGCGCACGGGGGCCCGAGGACGGAGCGAGCCCCTCGGGAAGATCGGCCGGGCCGTGCCCGGGAAGCGCGACCTCGGCCGCCGACTCCTGCCGCTCGGCGGGGCTGATCGGCAGCAGCTTGCGGCGGTCCCGCGGTGTGTGCGCGGCGTGGATCCCGCCGTTCAGGATCGTCTGGAGCCGGTCGGAGATGTCCGCGTAGTCGTCGAAGCCCAGCACGCCGTCGGCCTCGGGCAGTGCCTCGGCGAGTTCCTTGCCGTACCGCTCGGCCATGCAGCCGACGGCGACGACGGCCTGGGTTCTGCCGTGCCCCTTGAGGTCGTTCGCCTCCAGGAGCGCGTCGACGGAGTCCTTCTTGGCGGCTTCGACGAAGCCGCACGTGTTCACGACGGCGACGTCCGCTTCCTCGGCGTCCTTCACGAGATGCCAGCCGTCCGCCTCCAAGCGGCCTGCGAGCTCCTCCGAGTCCACCTCGTTACGAGCGCAGCCAAGAGTGACAAGTGCGACGGTACGGCGTTCAGGCATGGGCTCAAGACTACTTCGTCCCACTGACAGCCCACGTCGACGGGGTTGGCCGATCTTGGCCAACCCCGTGCCCGCCTGCCCGTGAATGCCGTACCGCTCAGCCGACCTCGGGGTCGCCCTTCGTGTACGTCAGGCGCTCGACGCCTCCCGGGCGGAACTCGTCGTCGATCTTCTTGCCGTTCACGTACAGCTGGAGCGCACCCGCGTCACCCAGGACGAGGTCGATCTTCTCCTTGTCCTGGAAGGTCTTGGAGTCGCCCTGTTCCAGGAAGCCGTCGAACAGTCGTCGGCCGTTGTGGTCGTGGGCCGAGATCCAGCTGCGCCCCTCGGGGGCGGTCACCCGGACGGTCACCTTGTCCTGCGGCGCCGCCGCGATGGCGCTGTCCTCAGCGTCAGGCGTGGGGTCGGCGGTCTTGTCCGGCTTGCGGTCGGGGGACTTGGTGGCGGCGGGCGTGGAACCCTCGGCGACCTGTGTCTTCGCATCGGCTCCGTCGTCGCCGTTGACCAGCGTGAACCCGACAAAACCAATCACGGCGACGATCGCGGCGACCATGGCCGCGGTCCAGTTGGGCCGCTGGCGCTCCGGACGGATCCGCTCCGCCTCGAACAGCGGTGCCGCCGGCGTCGGCGCCGGACGCCCGCCGTGCTCGGCGGCGAACTGCGCGAGCAGCGGATCCGGATCGATGTGCACGGCGCGTGCCAGGGTCCGGATGTGGCCGCGTGCGTAGACATCTCCGCCGCAGGGAGCGAAGTCGTCCTGCTCGATCGCTTGCACGATGGCGATGCGGACCCGGGTGGCGTTACTGACATCGTCGACGGTCAGCCCTGCGTCGATACGTGCCTGTCGCAGCGCAGTGCCGATCGAGGGACGGTCGTCTTCTTCGAAGGGACGCTCGTCCTCAGGGGTGTTGTCCTCAGGGGAGTTGCCGATGGACACGGGGGCGCCTTTCGAGCGTGTAGCCACCTGTGCTGGAGGTTCAGTCTATGGGGGGTACGAAAGGGTGGGGCAACCGGGCGGTATCACTTTGTACGCCATCGGAATGGCCGGACATCCTGATGGTGGGACACGTACCTGTCCCTCCCCTCAACTTGACGTGCGCCGAAGGGAAACGGTTGCTCGCCGCTTCTTTACGGATGAGTCACGTTCGCGCATCGTCGACCCACTCGTACAGGTACCCGGCCCGCACCGATTCCTGACGGTGATTCCTTACGGTTGAGCCTCCCCACGGATCACCGCGAGCACTCCGTCCAGCTCGTCAGGTTTCACAAGAACATCACGAGCTTTGGAACCCTCGCTCGGCCCGACGATGTTGCGGGACTCCATGAGGTCCATCAGCCGCCCGGCCTTGGCGAATCCGACGCGCAGCTTGCGCTGGAGCATCGAGGTGGATCCGAACTGCGTGGAGACGACGAGTTCGGCCGCCTGGCACAGCAGGTCGAGGTCGTCGCCGATGTCCTCGTCGATCTCCTTCTTCTGCTTGGTGCCGACCACGACGTCGTCCCTGAAGACCGGCGCCATCTGGTCCTTGCAGTGCTGCACGACCGCCGCGACCTCGTCCTCGGTCACGAACGCGCCCTGCATACGGGTCGGCTTGTTCGCGCCCATCGGCAGGAAGAGCCCGTCGCCCTTGCCGATCAGCTTCTCGGCGCCGGGCTGGTCGAGGATGACGCGGCTGTCGGCGAGCGAGGAGGTGGCGAAGGCGAGCCGGGACGGCACGTTCGCCTTGATCAGACCGGTGACGACGTCCACGGAGGGCCGCTGGGTGGCGAGGACGAGATGGATGCCGGCCGCGCGCGCGAGCTGCGTGATGCGCACGATGGCGTCTTCGACGTCCCTGGGGGCGACCATCATCAGGTCGGCGAGCTCATCGACGATCACCAGCAGATACGGGTACGGGCTGAGCTCGCGCTCACTGCCCTCTGGCAGCTTGACCTTGCCGTTCCTGATGGCCGCGTTGAAGTCGTCGATGTGCCGGAAGCCGAACGCCGCGAGGTCGTCGTAGCGCAGATCCATCTCCCGTACGACCCACTGCAGCGCCTCGGCGGCCCGCTTCGGGTTGGTGATGATCGGCGTGATCAGGTGCGGAATGCCTTCGTACGCGGTGAGTTCGACGCGCTTGGGGTCGACGAGCACCATGCGGACGTCCTCGGGAGTCGCCCTGACCATGACCGACGTGATCAGGCAGTTGATGCAGGACGACTTACCGGAACCAGTCGCTCCGGCCACCAGCACGTGCGGCATCTTCGCGAGGTTGGCCATCACATAGCCGCCCTCGACGTCCTTGCCGAGCGCGACCAGCATCGGATGGTCGTCCTCGGCCGCGTCGGCCAGCCGCAGTACGTCGCCCAGGTTGACCATCTCGCGGTCGGTGTTGGGGATCTCGATGCCGACCGCCGACTTGCCCGGGATCGGGCTGATGATCCGCACATCCGGGCTGGCGACGGCATACGCGATGTTCTTGGTGAGAGCCGTGATGCGCTCGACCTTCACGGCGGGGCCGAGCTCGACCTCGTACCGCGTGACCGTCGGGCCGCGCGTGAAGCCGGTGACGGAGGCGTCGACCTTGAACTCGGTGAAGACGGTGGTGAGCGACTCGACGATGGCGTCGTTGGCGGCGCTGCGCGCCTTGCCGGGGCCGCCGCGCTCCAGGAGGTCGAGCGACGGCAGGGAGTACGTGATGTCACCGGAGAGCTGGAGCTGTTCGGCGCGCTGCGGGAGTTCGCGCGGCTCCTGAGGGGGCGCCTTGGTCAGGTCGGCGACCTCGGCCTTCAGCATCTCCTGCTTGGGCTTGCCGCCCTTGCTGCGCGCGGCCGGCACCGGCGTCGTCTGGTGCCCACCCCCCGTGTCCTCGCGCTCACCGCGGTCCGCCCCGACGCCCTGCGTCAGATCGGCCACGAGCGACGAGGGCGGCATCCCGTGCATCACGGCACCGTCGAGCGCCGCCGCAGCCGCCGCGGCAACGTCCACCGCGTCCATCTGCCGGTCTGCGGCGGGTTGCTGCGCAGCGGGCCGCCTGGAGCGGCTCCGGCGCTTGGAGAGCGCCTCCTGCTCGGCACTGTCCGGGTCGTACTCCTCGGACGCCCGAGGCGCGGAGCGGCGCTTTCGGGAGCGCGCGGGCAGCGCCTCGCGCCACTGGTCGTCGTAGCGCTCGTCGTCCTCGCTGAAGCCGTCCTCGGCCGTCTGCGGCTGTACGAGGCCGAGCTTGGTGCCGAGCAGCCGCAGCCTCTGCGGGATGGCGTTGACGGGGGTCGCCGTGACGACCAGGAGCCCGAAAACGGTGAGCAGCACGAGGAGCGGTACGGCCAGGATCTGGCCCATCATGTACGTCAGCGGCGTCGCCGCGCCCCAGCCGATGAGCCCGCCGGCGTCCCGTACCGCCTGCATGCCGTCGCTGCGCGCGGGCGCCCCGCAGGCGATGTGGACCTGACCCAGTACACCGATGACGAGCGCGGACAGCCCGATGACGATACGTCCGTTGGCCTCGGGTTTCTCGGGGTGCCGGATGAGTCGTACCGCGATCACCGCGAGCAGGAGCGGAACGAGCAGGTCGAGGCGGCCGAAGGCGCCGGTCACCAGCAGCTCGACGAGGTCGCCGACAGGGCCGCGGAGGTTGGACCAGGTGCCCGCAGCGACAATCAGGGCGAGGCCGAGCAGCAGCAGGGCGAGTCCGTCCTTTCGATGCGCCGGGTCGAGCCCCTTCGCGCCCCGCCCTATGCCTCGGAACACGGCGCCGACGGCGTGCGCGAGACCGAGCCAGAGGGCGCGTACGAGTTTGAACACGCCCCCGGTGGGGTTGGGTGCCGGCTTGGGCGGGGCGGCTTTCCTGGCCGCGGCCTTCTTCGCAGGAGCCTTCTTGGCCGGAGCCTTCTTGGCCGGGGCTTTCTTCGCGGGGGCCTTCTTCGCCGCAGCCTTCTTCGGAGCGGCCGCCTTCTTCGCGGTCGACTTCTTGGCTGCGGGCTGACGTGAGGCCATGGGTGCGAGGTTACCGGTGGAGACCACTGCGGACACGTATGCCTCTGCTTCACCCGTTCGTGTCACCTCCGTCGAGGCGCCAAGCTGACGGGGCCTCAACCGCCGTACGGAACTTGCCGGGTGAAGGACGCCGCAGAGCAGCGCCGTTCAGCTCAGCTCCCAGGCAGGCAGCCAACTCACCCGCAGGCCATCAGCTCATACGCGAGCAAGGGCAAAGCGACGCGAAATTCCCGCAGTTGTGCAAACTCAGTTCTGCGAAGGCAGCGAAGCCGCGCCGTTCCCCGTGCCCGGCTCCAGCGCGTCCAGCGCCCTGCGCAGTCCCGTGAGTTTGCGCTCGAGATGAGCCGCGGTCGCCACCGCCGCCGCATCCGCCGAGTCGTCGTCGAGCTGCTTGGAGAGCGCCTCGGCCTGCTCCTCGACGGCCGCGAGCCGCGCGGAGAGTTCGGCGAGCAGTCCGGCCGGTTCTTTGGACTCCGTACTCTTGCCGCCACCGCCCTCCAGCTGGAGCCGCAACAGCGCCGCCTGCTCCCGGAGTTGGCAGTTCTTCATGTAGAGCTCGACGAACACGGAGACCTTCGCCCGCAGCACCCACGGGTCGAACGGCTTGGAGATGTAGTCCACCGCTCCCGCCGCGTATCCCCGGAAGGTGTGGTGCGGACCGTGGTTGATGGCGGTGAGGAAGATGATCGGGATGTCCCGGGTCCTCTCCCGCCGCTTGATGTGCGCGGCGGTCTCGAAACCGTCCATGCCCGGCATCTGGACATCCAGCAGAATGACCGCGAAATCGTCCGTGAGCAGTGCTTTGAGCGCTTCCTCCCCGGACGATGCCCGAACCAGTGTCTGATCGAGCGCAGAGAGGATGGCCTCCAGCGCCAGCAGATTCTCCGGCCGGTCATCGACCAGGAGGATCTTGGCCTTCTGCACCATGGCCCGTCCTCCTCGCCCCGGCAATGCACCGGGCGCCGCCCCAGGGGACGACTCCCTTACGCCGCCCGTCCTTGTGCCGGTCATGGTAGCCGCACCCCGCCTGTCGCCACACCCTGTCACCGCGATGTCACTGTGCACGTAGCAGAAACGCGGCAGGAGACCAGAAGGTTCCCCGAATCCCGGGTTTCTACACAGCGCCGGGCACAGTCAGTCAGCAGCTCCGCGCGCCCAGGTCCCCCACGCTCTCTGATCACTTGAACAGGGGGACCCGATTCGGTCACCGTTCGCGCATCCATCGGTCCATCACCTCGAGCAGATGATCGGGATCGACCGGCTTCGTCACATAGTCGGAAGCCCCCGACTCGATCGCCTTCTCGCGGTCGCCCTTCATCGCCTTCGCGGTGAGGGCGATGATCGGCAGGCCGGCGAACTGGGGCATCCGACGGATCGCCGTCGTGGTCGCGTACCCGTCCATCTCGGGCATCATGATGTCCATCAGGACGACCGTGAGGTCGTCGTGCTGCTCCAGGACCTCGATGCCCTCGCGGCCGTTCTCGGCGTACAGCACCGACAGGCCGTGCTGCTCCAGGACGCTGGTGAGCGCGAACACATTGCGGATGTCGTCGTCGACGATCAGCACCTTCTCGCCCTCGAAGCGGAAGTCGCCCCGCGGCTGGGCGGACGCCTCCTCACCGCGCGCGCCCCAGGGCTCCTGGATCTGGCCCTGCTGCCCCGACAGCGTGGGCCGCTGCCCGGCCGAGGGCAACGACCTGCGGCGCCGCCTGAAGAGCGCGGCGGCCCCGTTCTGGGTCTCCTGGTACGACTTGACCTCGGCGGGCGTCTCCACAGGGGTCCTGTCCTCGGCCTCCGCGGGCAGTGCGAGCGCTCCGTTGTCCATCGCCGGCGCCGCGAGCTGCGGGTAGCCCTGCGGCGGCAGTTCGCTCGCGTGCAGTGGCAAATACAGCGTGAACGTGGAGCCCCGTCCAGGCTCGCTCTGCGCATGGATCTCGCCGCCCAGCAGCCGCGCGATCTCTCGCGAGATCGACAGCCCCAGTCCCGTACCGCCGTACTTCCTGCTCGTCGTGCCGTCCGCCTGCTTGAACGCCTCGAAGATCACCCGCATTTTGCTGGCCGCGATACCGATACCGGTGTCGGTCACGGAGAACGCGATCAGATCGGCGTCCGCGTCCCGCAGCGAACCCGCCTCCAGGAGCTGCTCCCGGATGGCGACGGGCACGTCCGCGCCGGCCGGACGGATGACGAGTTCGACCGCTCCGGAGTCGGTGAACTTCACCGCGTTGGAGAGCAGGTTGCGCAGCACCTGGAGGAGCCGCTGCTCGTCCGTGTGCAGCGTGGCGGGCAGTTCCGGAGAGATGCGTACGGAGAAATCGAGGCCCTTCTCTGCCGTCAGCGGACGGAAAGTGGCCTCTACGTAGTCGACGAGTTGGACCAGCGCGATGCGCGTCGGCGATACGTCCATCTTGCCCGCCTCGACCTTGGACAGGTCGAGGATGTCGTTGATCAACTGGAGCAGGTCGGAGCCGGCTCCGTGGATCGTCTCGGCGAACTCGACCTGCTTCGGAGTGAGGTTGGAGTCCGCGTTGTCGGCGAGCAGCTTGGCGAGGATGAGCAGCGAGTTGAGCGGCGTACGCAGCTCGTGCGACATGTTGGCGAGGAACTCGCTCTTGTAGCGCATGGAGACCGCGAGTTGCTCGGCGCGCTCCTCCAGGACCTGCCGCGCCTCCTCGATCTCCGTGTTCTTGACCTCGATGTCGCGGTTCTGCCGGGCCAACAGCTCGGCTTTCTCCTCCAGTTCGGCGTTGGACGCCTGGAGGGCCTTCTGCCGGTTCTCCAACTCGGCCGACCGCTCCCGCAGTTGCTCGGTCAGCTCCTGCGACTGCTTGAGCAGCACCTCGGTCTTGGTGTTCACGGCGATCGTGTTGACGCTCGTCGCGATCATCTCGGCGATCTGGTTGAGGAAGTCCTTCTGGATCTGCGTGAACGAATGGAACGACGCCAGCTCGATCACTCCCAGAACGGTCCCTTCGAAGAGCACCGGCAGCACGATGACATGCGCCGGAGGCGCCTCACCGAGCCCGGAGGCGATCTTCAGATAGCCGGGCGGCACATTGTCGACGAGGATCGTCCGCCTCTCCTTGGCGGCCGTCCCGATCAGCGTCTCTCCGGGCCGGAACGACGTCGGCATGGACCCCATGGAGTAGCCGTAGTGCCCGAGCATGCGCAGTTCGTACGAGTCGTCGCCCGCGGCGCCCACATCCTTGCCGTCGTCCAGGGGCATCGCCAGGAAGAACGCGCCGTGCTGCGCCGAGACCACCGGAGTCAGCTCGCTCATGATGAGCGAGGCCACGTCGGCGAGGTCGCGGCGGCCCTGCATCAGACCGGAGATGCGGGCCAGGTTGCCCTTCAGCCAGTCCTGTTCCTCGTTGGCGATGGTGGTGTCGCGCAGGTTGGCGATCATCTTGTTGACGTAGTCCTGGAGTTCCTGGATCTCGCCGGAGGCGTCCACGTCGATCTTCAGGTTGAGGTCGCCACGGGTCACCGCGGTCGCCACGCGCGCGATGGCCCGTACCTGCCGGGTCAGGTTCCCGGCCATCTCGTTCACCGACTCGGTGAGGTCGCGCCAGGTGCCGTCGACGTCGCGTACGCGCGCCTGGCCGCCCAACTGCCCCTCGGTGCCCACCTCTCGGGCGACGCGGGTGACCTCTTCGGCGAAGGACGAGAGTTGGTCGACCATCGTGTTGATGGTGGTCTTGAGTTCCAGGATCTCGCCGCGCGCGTCGATGTCGATCTTCTTGGTCAGGTCGCCCTTCGCGATGGCCGTGGTGACCATCGCGATGTTGCGCACCTGGCCCGTCAGGTTGGACGCCATGCCGTTCACGGACTCGGTGAGGTCCTTCCACGTACCGGCGACCCCCGGGACATGCGCCTGACCGCCGAGGATGCCGTCCGTGCCCACCTCACGGGCCACCCGCGTCACCTGGTCGGCGAACGCACTCAGCGTCCGCACCATCGTGTTGACGGTGTCCGCGAGCTGGGCGATCTCGCCGCTCGCCTCGACCGTGACCTTCTTGGTGAGGTCACCGTTGGCCACCGCCGTCGCGACCTGGGAGATGTTGCGCACCTGGCCGGTCAGGTTGTTGGCCATCACGTTGACGTTGTCGCTCAGGTCCTTCCAGATGCCCGTCACACCGGGCACACGCGCCTGACCGCCGAGGTTGCCGTCGGTGCCCACCTCACGGGCCACCCGCGTCACCTGCTCGGCGAAGTTCGACAGCTGATCCACCATCGTGTTGACGGTGGTGACGAGTTCGAGGATCTCGCCCTTCGCGTCGACGGTGATCTTCTTGGACAGGTCGCCCTTGGCGACCGCCGTGGTGACCTCGGCGATCTGCCGCACCTGGATGGTGAGGTTGTTCGCCATGAAGTTCACGGACTGCGTGAGGTCCTTCCAGGTGCCGGAGACACCCTGTACCTCCGCCTGGCCGCCGAGAATGCCCTCCGTACCCACCTCGCGGGCCACCCGGGTCACCTGCTCGGCGAAGTTCGACAGCTGATCCACCATCGTGTTGAGGGTGTTCTTCAGCTCCAGGATCTCGCCGCGCGCGTCCACGTCGATCTTCTGCGACAGGTCGCCCCGGGCCACCGCGGTCGCGACCTGCGCGATGTTTCGCACCTGAGAGGTGAGGTTGCCCGCCATGCCGTTCACGGAGTCGGTCAGGTCGCGCCACACACCGGCGACGCCTGGCACCTGCGCCTGACCGCCGAGCCGGCCGTCCGTGCCCACCTCGCGGGCCACCCGGGTCACCTGCTCGGCGAAGGCGCTGAGCTGATCGACCATGGTGTTGATGGTGTTCTTCAGCTCGAGGATCTCGCCGCGCGCGTCGACCTCGATCTTCTGCGACAGGTCGCCCCGGGCCACCGCCGTCGTCACCTGGGCGATCTGCCGCACCTGGGACGTCAGGTTGCCCGCCATGAAGTTGACGGAGTCGGTGAGGTCCTTCCATGTGCCGCTGACGCCGTCCACGCGCGCCTGACCGCCGAGCCGGCCCTCCGTACCCACGTCACGCGCCATGCGCGTCACCTGGTCGGCGAAGGTCGACAGCTGGTCCACCATCGTGTTGACGGTGTTCTTCAGCTCCAGCATCTCGCCGGAGACGTCCACGGTGACCTTCTGCGACAGATCGCCGTTGGCCACCGCCGTCGTCACCTGCGCGATGTTGCGCACCTGACCGGTGAGGTTCCGGAACGCGGTGTTGACGGAGTCCGTCAGGTCCTTCCAGGTACCGGCCGCGCCCGGCACCGCCGCCTGGCCGCCCAGCTCGCCCTCGACACCGATCTCCCGCGCCACCCGCGTGACTTCGTCACCGAAGGACGACAGCTGGTCCACCATCGTGTTGACGGTGTTCTTCATCTCCAGCATCTCGCCGGCCACATCGACGGTGACCTTCTGCGACAGGTCACCGCTGGCCACCGCCGTCGTCACCGAGGCGATGTCCCGCACCTGGGTGGTGATGTTCCGGAAGACCGTGTTCACCGAATCGGTGAGGTCCTTCCACGTTCCCGCCGCACCCGGCACATTCGCCTGACCGCCGAGCCGCCCTTCGCCGCCGACCTCGTTGGCGACCCTGGTCACCTCGTCCGCGAACGTACGCAGCGTCTCGGTCATCTGGTTGATCGTCTCGGCGAGCTGCGCCATCTCACCCCGTGCCGAAACAGTCACCTTCTGCGACAGATCGCCGTTGGCCACCGCCGTCGTCACCTGCGCGATCCCGCGCACCTGGGACGTCAGATTGCCGGCCATAAGATTCACCGAATCGGTGAGGTCCTTCCACACACCGGCCACACCCGGCACCTGTGCCTGGCCGCCGAGCTCGCCCTCCGTGCCGACCTCGCGCGCGACTCGCGTCACCTCGGAGGAGAAAGAGGAGAGCTGATCCACCATCGTGTTGACGGTGTTCTTGAGCTCCAGCATCTCGCCGGCCACATGAACCGTGACCTTCCGGGACAGATCACCCTTGGCGACCGCCGTCGTCACGAGCGCGATGTCCCGCACCTGCGCCGTCAGCCGGTACGCCATCGTGTTGACCGAATCCGTGAGGTCCTTCCACGAACCGGACATTCCGCGCACCCGGGCCTGGCCACCCAGCTTGCCCTCCGTGCCCACCTCGCTGGCCACCCGCGTGACCTCGTCGGTGAACGTGGACAGCTGGTCGACCAGGTTGTTGACCGTGCGCCCGACCTTCAGGAACTCCCCGCGCAGCGGATGCCCGTTGCCGTCCGGCGCTTGCGCCCGCAGCTCCATGCGCGGCGACAGGTCGCCCTCGGCCACCGCGGACAGCACCCGGCCGACCTCGGAGACGGGGCGTACGAGGTCGTCGACCAGCGCGTTGGACGCGTCGATCGCCGAGGCCCAGGACCCCTCGCAGACGCCCGTCTCCAGACGCTCCGTGAGCTTGCCCTCGCGGCCGACCATGCGCCGTACGCGCGAGAGTTCGCCCGTCAGATGCAGATTGCGGTCGGCCACCTCGTTGAAAACAGCCGCAATTTCGGACATAACGCCGTCGCCGGACACCGTCAGGCGCTTGCGGAAGTTCCCGTCCCGCATCGCCTCCAGCGCCACGAGCAGTCTGTTCAGCGCCGCGGTGTCCACCTCGGTGGTCCCGTTGCGCGGTTTGCGCCGGTTACTCAGGGACTCTCCGCCTTTCGCGCGCGCTTTAGTGCCCCGCGTCGCTGCGCCAGACTCCACTGTGTCCCTCCCGCAAGGGTCGACCGTTACTGCTCGGGGTGTTCGGGTAGTGCTCTGCGTGTTTGGACCATCTCTTGAAGCTTGCCCAGTGTTTCACCGTGGCTGAACCAGGCCATAACAGTTCGGCAGCTTCGCACATCGTCCGCACACACCCTCCCGGACGGAAACACTGTGGTGACCGGCATCCGCATGGACGGCGAAGGTAAGTAACCTTGCATGCGGCTGTCCAGCCACGCCGGTCCGTCCGGCCTGGGCGGTGGCACGAGCACAAGCGGGCAGGCATCGGAGGGGCGGCCTCACCATGACCACCGGAGTACATCCTGGGGGACAGCCCCAGGATCCCGGACAGACCGGCAACCGTCATCTGCCACGGCAGGGGCGAATCGGCCACGAAGCCCTGCCCGAAGAAACCCGGACAAGGAGTGCTGTGATCACCGCTCGCGCGGCCGCCAGCTTCGACCCCGTCGGACGGTCCGTCGCGACCGCTCGGTCCTTTGTCCGTGACACCCTCCAGGGCTGGGGCTTCGCTGACATCGTCGACGACGCCGTGGTCCTCACCAGCGAACTCGTCACCAACGCCGTGGTACACGCGGGCACGTCCGCCGATGTCCTGTGTCTGCGCACCGAAGACGGTGTACGCATCGAAGTAGCGGACCGCTACCCGGAACGAGAGATTCCACTCCAGGCGGCGGCCGTCAACATGGGCAGCCCCGACCGCGAAGGAGGCCGCGGCCTCCAGCTGTGCGCGGCCCTGGCCGCCTGCTGGGGAGTCGAGTACACGCCCACCCACAAGCAGGTCTGGTTCCAACTCGACCTCCCGGACCGCCCGGTGGGCACCCGCACCGCCGGCCCCTCGCTGCCCGCCGACCTCCTGCCCCTCGCCGACGGCCGCGTACGCGTCGCCGTCGTCCAGATCGACCGCGTCGGCGCCATCTCCGCCTGGAGCGAGGACGCGGAAGAACTCTTCGGGTACGCGGCGGAGCAGGTCATCGGCAAGCCCCTGACCGACCTCGCGGCCTGGCCGCACACCCCCGGCACCAGCACCGGCATCGCCGAGGCCCTCCAACTCTCGCGCTGGGAGGGCAGTTACGGCCTCCGCGGCGCCAACGGCCGCGTGACACCCGTGTACGCCTCGCATCTGCGCGTCCGCGACACCGGCGGCGAGCCCTCCACGGTCTGTCTGCTTGTACGCGATCACGAGCGCGCCGTCCTGCAGACTCCCCTGCGCGTACCCGCCGCGGACTCGGCGACACACTCCGAAGGCGGCCAGGCCACCGACCCCTTTGAGGTCTTCATCGGCTCCCCGGCCCCGGACGACCTCGACGGTCTTCTCCAGCGCACCGTGGAGCGCGCCCGCGACATGCTCGACGGCGACTCCGCCTTCCTGCTGCTGGCCACCGACGACGAGACCGAGCTGGAGGTACGCGCCTCCACCGGGCTCCCCTCCGCCCGCCAGCGCTTCGCTCGCGTCCCCGTGGAGGCGGGCCCCGGCCGCTACGGCTCGGCCCGGATGCCGGCCGTCCACGACGACCTCACGGCCGTCCCGGGCGCCGTACCGCTGCTGAGCGGCACGGGCATGCGATCGGTCGTCACGGTCCCGCTGAAGGTCGAGGGCCGTCTCACGGGCTCGCTCGGCGTCGCGGCCGAGTCCCCCGCGCGGTATTCGAACGAAGAGGCCCTGCGCCTCCAGTTCGCCGCCGACCGCATCGCGCTCGCCGTCGAATCGGCCCGACTGGGCGAGCTGGAGCGTCTGCGCCGGGGCTCGCTGTCCTTCCTCGTAGAGGCCTCCGACCTCCTCGCGGGCACCCTGGACCGTGATCAGACGCTGGCCCTCATGGCACAGATGACGGTCCCGACCCTGGCCACCTGGTGTGCCGTCTACACGATTGCCGACCAGGCCTCGGACCCGTATCTCTCGTACGTCCTGCATGAGGACGAGGAGCGCATCGACGGCCTCAAGGCCCTCCTCTCCAAGATCGCCCCACCGGACCCGGTCCCGACCCCCGGCGCCCGCGTCTGGTCGGCCCCGGCCGAGGCAGCCCACGAGGCGGCCCTGCGCACCTCCATGCGCAGCCTGGGCCGCGGCGAGCCCGCGACGGTCAGCTCCGGCATCGGCACGACCCTCGCCACGGCCTCGGCGGTCGGCGGCGAGACGGTCGTACTCCCCCTGGTGGCACGCAACCGCGTCATCGGCATGCTGACGCTCGGCAAGCCGACGGACGAACACTTCCGCCAGGAGATCCTGGAACTCGCCGAGGACCTCTCCCGACGGGCCGCCCTGGCCCTGGACAACTCCCGCCTGTACTCCGAGCGCATGGCCATCAGCCAGTCCCTCCAGCGCAGCCTCCTGCCGCCCGAACTCCCGGTCATCGAGGGCGTGGAGGTCGAGGTCATCTACCGCGCGGCGGGCGAGGGCAACGAAGTCGGCGGCGACTTCTACGACGTCTTCCCGATCCGCGACGGCGCATACGGCTTCGCCATCGGCGACGTCTGCGGTACGGGCCCGGAGGCGGCCGCGGTCACGGGCCTGGCCCGCCATGCTCTCCGGCTCCTCGCCCGCGAGGGTTTCGGCGGCCCGGCCGTCCTGGAACGCCTCAACTCCGCGATCCTCGACGAGGGCGCCCGCAGCCGCTTCCTGACCCTCCTGTATGGCGAGTTGTGGCCCCAGGAAGACGGCAGCGCCGTCCTGAAGATCGTCTGCGCCGGCCATCCGCTCCCCCTGCGCCTGCGCCAGGACGGCACGGTCGAACCGGCCGCCGAACCACAGCCCCTCCTCGGCGTCATGGACGATCTCGAACTGTACGAGCAGACGGTGACGCTCGATCCGGGCGATGTCCTCCTGTGCGTGACGGACGGTGTAACGGAACGCCGCGAAGGCACACGCATGTTGGGCGACGACGGCCTCACGGATGTCCTCACCACCTGCACGGGCCTGACCGCCGGCGCGGTCGCCGCCCGCATCATGCGCGCGGTCGAACGCTTCGCCTCCGACGCCCCGTCCGACGACATGGCCATCCTGGCCATGCGCGTTCCGGGCCTCCACAAGGACTAAGAACTGACGCACTGCAGTCCCGCAACACGAAAATGGCCTCCGCCCGATCGGGCGGAGGCCATTTCTCTCGGAGCCCCCAA
This sequence comes from Streptomyces yerevanensis, assembly GCF_000716805.1. Classification (NCBI taxonomy): domain Bacteria; kingdom Bacillati; phylum Actinomycetota; class Actinomycetes; order Kitasatosporales; family Streptomycetaceae; genus Streptomyces; species Streptomyces yerevanensis. The sequence goes on from NZ_JNWJ01000004.1 coordinate 272,278, forward strand.
ACGGAATCGAACCGTTGACCTTCTCCTTACCATGGAGACGCTCTACCGACTGAGCTATAGGGGCCTGTCGCGCTTTCGGGTTTTCCTCGCGGCAACGGCACAGATCATACCCCGAACAGCAGAGTGCCCCCAACCCTGTTCGACACCGCGCTCGACTAAAAGGCAGGCTGCAACAACCCACCGAGCGCGTTGCACGCGGACACGATCCGATGCATCTCACGCTTCGTCAAAGCAGCGTCCACGGGCAGCGCCAGCGTCTCGTCCGCGGCGCGCTCAGTCTCCGGCAGATACACATCCCGCCGGAACCCGGGCATCCGGTGCACAGGCGTCTTCACCGGCACCCAGCACTCAACTCCCCTGGCCCGCACTGCCCGTGTGAAAGCGTCCCGGTCCGGCCGCCCATTGCCCGGCACCCGCACGACGTACTGCTGGTACGTATGCCCGATACCGCCCTCCGGCGTCCGCACCCCACTCAACCGCCTGTCCAGATACGCGGCATGAGCCCTGCGCTGCTCGACCTCGTCGTACGGCGCCTTCGACTCGCTCTGCTCCAGCACCAGGAGACCATGCCGCTGCCCAACGCGCCGCAGCCCCGCGAGGTCAGCGGGCTGACCGAAGCGGTGCACGGCGACGACAGCCACCGTCCGCGGCCCGACGACAGCGGCGACAGCGGCGACATCAAGGCAGTATGTGGCCGGGTCGATGTCGGCGAACACCGGCATCGCACCAGTCAGGCTCACGGCCTCGGCGACCTCGACGTTTCCGAACGCCGGCACGATGACCTCGTCACCAAGTCCGACGCCCGCGGCCCTGAGCATTCCTACAGTCCCCATACTCGGGATGCTTATCGCGCAACGTGAACTCCAAGTGACGCACAACAAAAAAGAGCTGGTCCCCGAACCGAAGTTCGGGGACCAGCTCTTTCAATGTTTGTTCGGCGGTGTCCTACTCTCCCACAGGGTCCCCCCTGCAGTACCATCGGCGCTGTGAGGCTTAGCTTCCGGGTTCGGAATGTAACCGGG